>NZ_JANSHW010000161.1:0-16186 GCF_047461815.1 Synechococcus sp. R6-10 | reverse complement strand
GGCGTATCGGTGGTGAATGCCCTCTCCGAATGGGTGGAGGTGACGGTTTGGCGAGAGGGCAAGGTTTACTTTCAACGTTTCGAGCGCGGGGCGGTGGTGGGATCCCTGAAATCCGAACCCCAGCCCAAGGGATCCAATCGGCGGGGTACAGAGGTGCGCTTCAAGCCGGATGGGCTGATCTTTCCCGAGCGAGAGTTTGACTATGCCGTATTGGCGGCCCGCTTTCGCGAATTGGCCTACCTCAATGCCGGCTTGAAAATTACCTTTAGCGATCTGCGGCGGGATCCGCCTCACTGCGAAACCTATCAATATGCAGGCGGCATCAAGGAATATGTGGCCTTCATCAACCACGAAAAAACGCCCATCCACTCTGACATCATCTACATCCGAGGGGAGCGGGATGGCGTGGAGGTGGAAGTGGCCCTGCAGTGGTGCTCGGATGTGTACACCGATACTTTGATTGGCTTTGCCAACAACATTCGCACCAGCGAAGGAGGCACCCACCTAGAGGGCCTGAAAACCTCTCTCACCCTCACCATCAACAGCCAAGCCCGCAAACTCAACAAGCTGAAGGATTCCGACAGCAACCTGGCTGGAGAAAATGTGCGCGAGGGGTTGACGGCCATCGTCTCGGTCAAGGTGCCTAACCCCGAGTTTGAGGGGCAAACCAAAACCAAGTTGGGCAACACCGAGGTGCGGGGCATTGTGCAAACCCTCGTCTCCGAGGCGCTCACGGAGTACTTGGAATTCAACCCCAACGTGGCCAGGGGGATCGTCGATAAGGCCATCCAGTCCTTCAATGCTGCCGAGGCAGCCCGGCGGGCCAGAGAATTGGTGCGGCGCAAATCTGCCCTGGAATCTTCCACGCTGCCGGGGAAGTTGGCCGATTGCAGTTGCCGCGACCCGGCGGAATCTGAGGTGTATTTGGTGGAGGGCGACTCTGCAGGCGGCAGCGCCAAACAAGGTCGGGATCGGCAGTTTCAGGCGGTGTTGCCCTTGCGCGGCAAGATCCTCAACATTGAAAAGGCGGATCCCGCCAAGATCTACAAAAACGCCGAAATTCAGGCCATGATCACAGCGCTGGGTTTGGGGGTGAAAGGGGATGAATTTGATCCCAGCCAACTGCGCTACCACCGCATCATCCTCATGACCGATGCTGACGTGGACGGCAGCCACATTCGCACCCTGTTGCTGACCTTTTTCTACCGCTATCAAAAGGCGCTTCTGGAACAGGGCTATGTCTATATCGCCTGTCCGCCGCTCTACAAAATCGAGTGGGGTCGCAACAATGTTCGCTACTGCTACAGCGACGCCGAGAAAGACCAGATCCTGCGGGGGCTGCCTGCCAACACCAAGTACACCATCCAACGGTTCAAGGGTCTGGGGGAAATGATGCCCGAACAACTTTGGGAGACCACCATGAACCCGGCAACGCGCACCCTCAAACAAATCACCATCGAAGATGCGGTGGAGGCGGATCGCATTTTCACCATCTTGATGGGAGATGCTGTTGGTCCCCGACGGGAGTTTATTGAGGCCCACAGTGCCCATTTGGATCTGGCGGCTCTCGATATTTAGCGACTCTCGATATTGGGTGGAGAGAACTCTGTCCCGCCTCTTCGGGGCCCACGGCAGGGGGAAAGTGCTCCGCACCGCTGGCGCGAACGTAACGGTGTTGCAGACGAGGCCGCGAGCAGCCAAAAGCTCCCGGACGGGGCAAGATCCCAGTTGCAGCCCAGACCCTGTGGCAAAGTGAGGGAAGAGCGTTCCAGATCCTGCTATGCCTGCATTGCTTACGGCTCTTCTTGCGGTGCTGGGGGGCTATCTCCTGGGATCCATCCCGACCGGCTATTGGGTAGGCCGTTGGTGGGGGGGGATCGATATTCGTCAACAGGGATCCGGCTCTACCGGAGCAACCAATGTGTTGCGGACGTTGGGCAAGGGGCCCGCCCTGCTGGTGTTGCTGGTGGATGCTGCCAAGGGGGCAGCAGCAGTGGCTCTGGGATCGGCCTTGGGATCCGCGTGGTGGGTGGTTTTGGCGGCATTGTTCGCGGTGATCGGCCATAGCCGTTCCTGCTGGCTGGGCTTCAGGGGGGGCAAATCGGTGGCCACCAGCCTGGGGATCTTGTTGGCTATGGCTTGGCCAGTAGCCCTGACAACTTTCGGCGTCTGGCTGCTGGGGCTCGCCCTCACCCGCATCGTTTCCTTCAGCTCCCTGCTGGCGGCAGTGGCGGCTCCGGTGGTGATGTGGGCAACAGCTCAACCTTTGCCCTATTTGTTGTTTGCGTTGGCGGGCGGGGTGTATGTGATCGGTGCTCATCGGCGCAACATCGAGCGCCTACTGGCCGGGTCGGAGCCGCGCATTGGCCAAAAATGGACGCAATCTCCCTAATTTTCAAGGCACTGTGAAGCAGCTGTATTACTCCGCAACGCTATGCAACCGACCACAGTGGTTTTTGTCTACGGATCCCTGCTGCGGGGCGGCCAATACCACAGCTTGCTGCAGGGGGCAGAATTTTTGGGGACAGACAGCCTCAACCACATTGATCTTTACAGTCTCGGCCCCTACCCGATGGCAGTTCGTGGCCGAAACCGGCTCTACGGCGAGTGCTACCGCATCCCCTTGAGTCTATTGCCCCGATTGGACGAGCTGGAAGACCACCCGCGGGTGTACGAACGGCAGTGGGTGCAACTGGATAGCGGCACCTTTGCTTGGGTTTATCTGGGTCGGCCTGAGCAGGTGCAGGGGTGTTCCCTCATCCCCAGTGGCCGCTGGCTGGCTAGAGATCAAAGTGGAGCTTGACGCCCTCAACATACTGGGGCAGCACCAAAGACTCTATCCCACTGTTGTGCTCCGCACCGCTGTCGCGAACGCGAACGGCTGCCGACGGATCCCATTCTTGGGAATCAGACTCTTTGGCGGAGAGAGCACCGGCATCCACAGGGCTGGAAACGCGCTCCAGGTAGTAGATGCGATCCCCGCGTCGCCAAATGTCTGGCTCAGGCAGGTAGAAGAGCCGACCCGGTCGAGATGAGCCGCTCCTCAGCCGCTGCGGGCGCACCAACAACAAGGGCAGGCATAGATCGGCTTTGATTCGATAGGCAAACTGATCCCGCAGCCGTTCAAGGGTGGGATCCTCCAGTCCCATCTGGGCCAGGAAGGGATTGGGCAGCGCTGGTGCTGAAAAAGCGCTCCGCACCGCTGTCGGGAACGACTCTTGAGCCGTCAAGACATCAGCTCTATTGCTCCGCACTGCCTCCGGCAGGGTTGAGGCCGCATTCGCAGAAGCGTCACGTAGCGATAAAGGGAGAGGCAGGCCCAGGTCTGCCAACGTGGGTAGGGTGATCGAGCGCAGCTCAGCCCGGTTGGCCTCCAGATAGCCGGCCCAGCGCTGCAGTTGGGGGAAGGAAGGCTGCAAGGTGCGGATCCCTTCTGAGATGGGCATATCCGGCAGCAACACCGTCCAGATGGTGGCCGAAACCGAGAGTTTCACCATCAACTCGGCAATGGCCCAGTTCACCTGCGGATCCAGAGTCAGGATCAACAGAGTTTCCGCATGGTCGATATCGGCCTTCAACAAAGCAGACTCGTTCAGTACAGCTTCCTGCAGGGATCCGGGGATGGCTTCTGGCTTGCCGACTTCCTGGCTTGGGGCAGACTTGTGGGTGCCGTTGCCGTCAGAGGAATGAAGTTGTGGGGGCAAGCCATCTGCTGGACGACGCTTCGGCGTTCCTGACAGGGATGTGGAGGACTTACGGGATGGCGGGATGGAGTCCTTACCGTCTGTTGGGTGGGGAGCTTTGTAGCTGCCGTGCCCATTTTTGGAAGACCCAGAAACCAACGGGATCACCTCGACCGTCTGGTTGAGCGAGCGCATCAACTGGGCCAATTGGTTGGTGAGGGGATGATCGCCGATGATTATGGTGGAACTGCCCTGATCCAGACCCAGCCAACGGGCCACCCAAGCCGCGGTCAGCCCCTGTACCGTCACCGTCACCGAGATGGTCAAAAACACCAGCGCCTTGAGGGCATCCCCCCCAGTAATGCCCCGTTCTGTCAGCAGAATGGCAAACAAGGAGGCCACCGAAGCCGCCACAATGCCCCGAGGAGCCAGCCAAGCCACAAACAGCTTCTGCCGCCAATTCAGGTCGCTGCGCCAGGTACACAGCCACACACTCAAGGGACGGATGACCAGCATCAAACACAGCACTGTGGCCAGGGAGCCCCAGCCCAGGGCAAACACCGCCTTGAGGGAGAGCGTGGCGGTAAGCAAAATAAAGATCACCGAGATGGCCAACACCACCAACTGGCCGTGAAACTGCCGCACACCCCGCTCGGCAATGGCCGCCTTCTGCCGCACCACCAGGCCCGCCATCACCACTGCCATCAGCCCCGCCTCCGATCGCAGCGACTGGGCCAAGGCAAACACCCCCAGGGCCCCCGCCAGCACCACCGAGTTGCGCAGCTCCTCGGTTAAAAACTGCCGCGACCAAAGCAGGAAGGATCCCATCAGCCAGCCCCCCAGCGCTCCCACCGCCGACCCGATGGCCAGACGGCTGGACAACTGTTCCAAGGCCATGAGAAAACTGGGATGGCCGGAGAGCACCACCTGCAGCACCACCACTGCCAGAATGGCCCCGATGGGATCGATCAGCACCCCTTCTCCCTCCAGGAGCGTGCTGACTGCCGGATCGACCCGTACCCGCTTCAGGATAGGGTTGATCACCGTCGGCCCCGTTACCACCACCAGGGATCCAAATAAAAAGGCCAGCCGCCAGGGAAACTCCCCCAGATAGTGAGCTGCTGCCGCTCCCCCCACCAGGGTCAGCAGGGATCCCAACAAAACCAAATTGCGCAGGCTATCCGATACCGGATTGAGACGTTGCAGCCGCAGGTTCAGTCCCCCCTCAAACAAGATCAGAGCCACCGCCAACGACACCAGCGCTTCCAGCCCGGATCCCATGACTTGGGGGTGAACCCAGCCCAAACCATCTGGCCCCAGCAACAGGCCAAACAGCAGCAGGAATACAATGCTGGGCACTTTGACAAAATTGGCCAGCACCTGAGCAGCGATCCCAGCCACCAGGGCTAGCGTAAACAGGATCGTCAGCTCAAATGAATCTTGCATATTGAGGCTTAACCGAACGCAATAGCGGGACGGAGCCCTTACCTTTCCAGCTACTGAACGCCAACCCTCTCATTGTTTCCATCGTTTTGTTTCCATCGTTAACGTCGTTATTACTCCGCAACGCTAACGCCAATACAGACTGCTGGAAAGTCTCCAATCGTCAAGGTGGCTCTGCCCATCACGTCAGCAGTTCATGAGCTCGAACATGCAGAGTTAACATTTAGTTAACCTCTGTGTGCTGGCTTCATAAAGTTGCAAAAGCTACACCCAGCTCCACTCTTTCTACAGTACACACGACTTACCTCAACCTATCACAGAGCGAGCTTGACGACCACTCTGGCATTGGGAGCCCTGTTGGAATGAAGGCCAATTAACATGCTGCCAGAAATCTCCCCTTCTAGGCTTTCTCGCCTTCTGAGCGGCTGAGACCGGTCTCTAAGGGCTTAACGCGACGGATAGGCAGATTGGCAATAAGAGCAGTCGTTCCCCCTTCCGTGGCCAAGTGAAACTGCATCCCTTCTGAATCCAGCTCCACATAGCGGGACACCACCCCCAAAATCTCCAGGCGCATTGATTCCAGCGCCGCCGGGGTGAGGTCAGCGCGGTCATGGGCCAAGATCAGCTTCAACCGTTGCTTGGCTTGATGGCGGCTGTTGCCGGAGTGCCGAGAAAAAAGCTGATCCAAAAAATCGAGGAGCATAGGTTTTGTTAGCTTTGTTACTCAGTTGTAAACAGGTCAAAATTGCCATTGCAACCTGGATGAATTAGAGATGGAACAGTCGTCAGAGCACCTTTTGGTTTAAAAACCGTTTGGCCCTCTCCCAAAAGGACTCGCCCAAACTGGCCATCTTGGGGAAGTCCACTGTTTCCCCTTCCAGCCGTCGGGCAATGCGCTGGATGGCCTGAGCAGCCAGAGTTGGATTGGCGGAGAGAACCAGGGGCTCCCCTTTGTTGGTGGAGACGATCACCTCGCGGTCTTCTGGAATAATACCCACCAACGGGATGGCCAGCACCTCCACCACATCTTCCACCGACATCATCTGGCCGGCTGCCACCATGTCCGGGCGCAGGCGGTTGACAATCAGCTGAGTCGATGAAATCTGGGCGGCTTCCAACAAGCCCACCACGCGATCTGCATCCCGCACCGCTGCCACTTCTGGGGTGGTGATGATGATGGCCTCGTTGGCCCCGGCAATGGCATTGCGAAACCCTTGTTCGATCCCAGCAGGACAATCGATCAGCACATAGTCATGGCTGCTGGCCAGCTTCTCGATTAACTGGCGCATCTGATCCGGATGCACCGCCGTTTTGTTGCGGGTTTGGGCTGCCGGCAACAGCGAGAGATTGGGGGTGCGCTTGTCTTTCACCAAAGCTTGCTCGAGGCGACATTCCCCGGCGATCACCTCTAGGGCTGTGTACACCACCCGATTCTCCAGCCCCAGCAGCAAATCCAGGTTGCGCAGGCCAAAGTCTGCATCCACCACCACCACCGAGCGACCCAAGCGCGCCAAGGCAGTGCCCAGGTTGGCCGTCACGGTGGTTTTGCCGACTCCACCTTTACCAGAGGTTATGACAATGACTCGGCTCATACTCCTCTCCGCAAAAAATCCTGAAGGCTGGCGACGCAGATGACATCCTCCTGCAGGTAAACCACTTCAGGGGTGTTGGGCAGGGATCCACCTTCTGGCGGACGGGCCACTTGATCGGCAATGCGCAACTGAGTGGGCTCCAACTGCAAAGCCAAGATTACAGCTCCCTTGTCGCCGTCGGCCCCCGCGTGAACCAGGCCCCGCAAGCGTCCCCAAACCCAAATATCTCCTCCAGCAATGATCTCGCCGCCGGGGTTGAGATCCCCCAACAGGAATACGGATCCTCTGTGACGCACGGACATGCCAGAGCGCACCGTCGAACGTAGGTACAGAGGTGTGGTGTCTGGGGGAGCAGGGGGAACTGCCTCCAAAAGGGAAGATTGCTCCACAGAATACCCCAACGTCGCTGCTGCAATCGCTGTCGAGCGGGATCGAGTTTGAACGCGCCACAGTTGCAGTCCATGCTGAGACAATAGGGCAGCAAGAAGTTGTAGGGTGGGCATGTCCAGCTCTCGCTGCTGGCTCCAGAGGGTGAGGGGAGCGACCCCGGCCCAGTAGGGTTTGCGGCTGCGCAACTGCCAAACCAGGTTTTCCCAAAGCTCCTCCCAAGGCAAGGTGCTGGGCAAGTGCAGATGGATCCCCTGGGCATCCGACCGAAAGTAAACGCTGCCCGTGGCCCAGGAGTCTGGAGATGGGGAGATTTCAGGGTTCCATGTAGGGGATCCCGTCATGACCGCGCTTGAACATCTGCCCGAGTATAGAGCCCTATCCTATTCCATTCCCCCAAGCCAGGGGAAACTCTCTCGGCGGTTGCCCTTGATAGCAAAGCGGTTTCGCTTGGGTGGCAGGACAATCTTGCTTCGGGATCGCTAACTTGAGGGTACTTGATGGAGCCAATTCCTGATGTTGAAACCTCGCCACACCCTCAGGCTGCTCGCGCCAGCAGGACAGGAGCCTCTCCTCTCCAAGGGGTGGAGTTCTCGCGCGGTGAGACCGGTCGCCATTGCCCTACTCAGCATTCTTGCGGCATCTGGGATGGGATCCCCTGCCCATGCCCAAGATCTGGGCCGTTTGCTGATTCATGGCCTTCAGTGGCTGCAGGTGAGCCAGTTGAACGATGCCCAAGAGGTGAGCTTAGGCCGCCAGATCGATCGACAAGTAAACTACCCGACTCTGACCGCTAAGCGGTACAGGGCGGGCTTTCAGTAGCCCTGCAGTTGGCAAGCCAACCACGGACCTCTAGGCTGGTTTACAGCAGCCCCAAAAAGCGCAATTACGCTTGCACCATTAAGGTCCATTATACTTCATCAAAGCGCATTCCTCCCAACACTGAACCTACGGGTACAGTGCGGGGCTCCTGCGATTTCTAGCTGAAAGCGCGGGGACAACTTCGCCTCAGTTCGGATCCCTACTGGGTCGAGCGGGTGAACCGCATTGGCCAACGGGTGGCCGCCCACAGCGAACGGCCCCATCTGCCCTACACCTTTCAAGTGGTGGAAGATCCCGACATCAACGCCTTTGCCACACTGGGAGGCTTTGTCTACATCACCACCGGTGCCCTCGCAGCCGCCGACAACGACGACCAGATTGCCGCCGTGCTGGCCCACGAGGTGGCCCACATCGGCGAACGCCACGGCCTGCAACAACTGCAGCAGGCTGCCACTGCCCAGTTTGGGGCTCAATTGTTGGGGCTCAACGACAGTACCCTGGCCGCTCTGGCCCTGGAATTGGGAGTACGGCGCCCGCAGAGCCGTGAAAACGAGTTTATCGCCGATGAAAAAGGTCTGGGGGCAGCCTATCGCGCCGGGTTTGACCCGCAGGGCATGCCGCAATTTTTGGCCAAGTTGCAATCCCGCGGATCTGTGCCAGAGTTCCTGCGCACCCATCCCCCCGTCTCGGAGCGCATTGCCCGCCTCAACCAGCTCATCACTCAGCACGGCATGGTCAGCCCAGCCGGTCAGACCGTTCCACTCCACGGCTCCGGCGGCTCCATTTGGCCCTCCGGATCCCCCGAACAAACCCAACGCACCGAGATTGAGATCCTGCCGCTACTCCCTGTCCTGCCCTAACTCGGCCCAGGGGGATCTCTTCTGCCCAAGACCGGCTGGATGGCTCCCTGTGTTTCTTTGTCAGGGACAGTTACTGGTGGAGCTGTGCTTCACAGCAAAGGCAGACCGCGTAGTCTCCGCAACTGGTTGAGGTGGGCCGGGCAATCGCATCCAAATAGGGCAACAGCTGCGTTGCTTTCTTCAAGGGTGAACTCTAGGAAAGGAGGCTCTGTCACCTCGACTTCAGCCCAGGACTCCGTCTCGCCAACACGAGCGGATGGGATGGGATCCTTCTGCTCGGGAACAAGAAGAGGATGTCTCCACGGCAGAGAACGGGAGCGGACAACATTCAGGTCAAATGGGGGCGCGTCCAGGGTAGAAGCTCGAGCTGCAGGAGCAAACCAAAGCAGCAACGCCCACAGAGCCGGTGCCGGCCACCTTGCCCAGCGCCAATAGGAATAGGGGATCCCTGCCATAGACTTTGCTAACTCACTAGTGTACCGTCCGCTTTGGATTTTGCCAGGGAGTGGCTGGAGCGAAGAGGACGTCATAGCTACGCAACGCTAACGCGACTGGCCGGCATCGTCTCAGGAACCGTTGGGTCACAGCCGGCGGATCCCATGCCAAACTTTGGTTTAGAATATCTTTAGATTCGAGATTCAGTCTCACTCATTTGAACCTGGGGAGGCCAACCTTTAGCCTTGCCAAGGGTATCCCTCTTCTGCAGCGCTCCACTGGGATCTAGCTTCCTGCCCTTTCCCGTCCTGTTTTGTTCATTATCTCTACCAACTCAGGAGTTTCTTATGGCCGTTCCAAATGGTCATTCCGGCACGCTTCCAGAGCAAGAGGCTTCTTCTATGGGAAAGGACGCCCTCCCGCTAACGCAAACGGGTAACGCTCTAAACCTGGCTCCCCTGCCTGCTGATGGGGCCTCTGCGGCTGCTCAGATGCCGGTACTGCTGGGGGAGAAATCCGGCCCGCCCGTGTTTCCCAGCCCTGTCAAGTTCAGCGAAATTGAGATTGACCACCGTCCGGTTGGGGCTTCAACCCTGAAAGTGGTGGATTACTATGCCGACGGACGTCCAGTTGCTGCTGCAACTCTCAAAGTCGTGGACACTTGGGGGGAGGGACGCCCAACGGTTGCCTCTGGCGCCAAATTCATCCATGATCCCACGCTCAATCGCCCGATAATGGCCGATGGCCTGAAAATTGCCAAAACCTTTATGGGCAATCGCCCCATTGAGGCCAGCCCCCTCAAGGTGATGCGCTAGCCCGGATCCCCAAGGGGGGCCAGGGATCCCCTTGCTAACCTAGGTTAGGGCACAGCAGGGCAGTGAGCATGGAGATCCTGGCGGTTCTCTTGGGGCTGTTGGCGAGCTTGGGAGGAGGAGCGGGCTATCTGGCGGATCAGACGGCGCGGCAGCTTTTGCTGGATCAGTTGGATCGGGCAGAGGTTTTGGAGGTGCGTATTCAAAGCCAGCCCAATTACCGACTGCTGAATGGCCAAGCGGATCGCCTGCTGATTGCCGGTCGCGGGCTCTATCGAGCGCCCTTTCCCCGCATCGAGCTTCTGGAGCTGGAAACCGATCCGGTGGCAATTGACCCCTCTTTTTTCCAGGGGGCTCCCTTGCGCCTGGCGCGACCTCTGCAAGCGGCGGTACGGGTGTTGGTGCGGGAAGAGGACTTGAATGCTGCCCTCAACAAGCCAGAGGTGCTCCGCCAGTTTCAGGATATCCGCGCCGATCTGCCCTTTGGGGGAGCTGGAAAGGAAGCTCGCCGTTTTGATCTGCGTCAGCCTCGAGTCGAGTTTTCGGATCCCAGCCGCATTCAGCTCTCTGCCCTCTTGGTGGAGAAAGACGGCGGTACTGAGCAAAAGGACTCCGTCCCGCTAACGCGAGCGGTGGAGGTGGTGTTTAACACCGGGATCCGCGTGGAAGAAGGGCGCAGCCTAAAGCTGGAGAATCCGGAGTTTGTGATCGGTTCTGTGCGGGTTCCCGATGAGATCTCAGCAGCGTTTTTGGGCGGGCTCAATGAGGTGCTTGACCTGCAAGAGCTGGAAGAGATTGGGATCCTGATGCGGGTGCTCAGCCTAGAGATAGAGCCTGACCAGTTGCAGGTGATTGGGTTTGTGCGGGTGGAAGGGTTGGAAAGGACCTCGTCCCGCTAACGGGGATCCCCATTGAGCAGGGATGAGCTCCCCAGGGCTGCGCTCTAGCAGGAGAGCTGCTCTGTCAAACTGGATAAAGATCAGCCAGGCTGGAGATGGGATTATGGCCTTCGATTGGTTTCGCCGCCGCTATACCGACTCTACCGACTCTCCTGGTGAAGCGGAGTCTTCGCCACCAGCCCCCGCGCCAGCCACAGAACCGGCGGAGATCTCCCCGGAAGACTATTTGGCTTTTGCCAAAGCCGCCTATGCCAACCTGAAGGCCCGTGCTGCTGCCCAAGCCCCACCGGCAACCGAGGAGTCCGCCCCGCCTGCGCGAGCAGAATCCGTCCAGCTGCAGCCACCGGCCTCGACTGAGGACTCCGGCCCACTTGCCCAAGCAGAACCCCGTGAACCCGTCCAGTCCTCCACTCCAACACAAGAACCAGCATCTCCAGAATCGCCCCCTGTGCAGCCGGCGGCAGCTCCCTCGTTTTTTGATCTGGCTCCCCGTGCTGCTGAGCGTCTCCAAGCCCTGCAAGCCAGCGCCGTGGATGAGCCCAAACCCGAGCCGGTGACTCCAGCCGTTGCTCCCTCTCCAGAGACGGGGCCGGAAGAGCTGGTCTTCGATGAGGGCTTCCGCTGGTCAGCCGAGATCCTGGCGGCTCAAGGGCGCAAACCGGAAGAGATTTCCGTTGAGGAAATCTCCTGGCTGCAAAAGCTGCGGCGAGGCTTGGGCAAAACCCGCCTTAACCTGATCAACCAGTTGAAAGCCCTGGTAGGCCGCGGCCCTCTGGATCAGAAGGCTGTGGAAGAAATTGAGGCCCTGTTGCTGCAGGCCGATGTGGGGATCGACGCCACCGAGCAGATCATCCAAGCCCTACAAAAGCGCATGCGAGAGGAGGTGGTGCCCCCAGAGGAGGCCGTCAAATACCTCAAGCAGCAGATGCGGCAGATGTTGACGGTGGGGAATCCCACCTTTGCCCCACAACGGGACACGCTCAACATTTGGCTGATTGTCGGGGTGAATGGGGCGGGCAAAACCACCACCATTGGCAAAATTGCCCATGTCGCCCGCAAGTCTGGATACCGCTGTCTGATTGCTGCTGCTGATACTTTCCGGGCTGCTGCTGTGGAGCAGCTCAAGGTTTGGGCAGAGCGAGCAGGGGTAGAGGTAATCGCCAATCCCTCTCCCAATGCCGATCCGGCAGCAGTGGTCTTTGACGCCATCACAGCCGCCAAGGCCAGGGGCACAGAGCTGCTGTTGGTGGACACGGCAGGCCGTCTGCAAAACAAGAAAAACCTGATGGACGAGCTGGCCAAGATCCGCCGCATCGTTGACAAAAAAGCTCCCGAAGCCAAAGTAGAAAGCCTTCTGGTGCTGGATGCCACCCAAGGGCAAAACGGGTTGCGCCAAGCCGAGGTGTTTGCCGAGGCTGCCAAGTTGAGCGGCGTGATCCTGACCAAGCTGGATAGCACCGCCAAGGGGGGGATTGCCCTGGCCATTACGCAGCAGATGAACCTACCCATCCGCTTTATCGGCGCCGGCGAGGGGCTAGAAGATCTGCGGCCTTTTTCCAGCTACGAGTTTGTGGAAGCTCTTCTAAGCGAGTATTGAGGCACCCCCTCTCTGAGAAGGGCCATTGTGAAAGAGAGACACACAGATCCAGGCTTTGTTGGGCGTCGCCCCCGCTTTCTGCCCTGGAGTGCTGCAGTGGTGGGGGCAGGTTTGCTTTGGGCTTGGGGTGGGCACCGCTGGATCCAGAGCGGGTTGAACCTGGTTCGGGCGGGATCCACGCAGGATACAGAAGCTTTGCAGGAATTTGTAACCACCTTGGCTCAGGTGTTGTCGGGGGTGCTGGGCTTTACCCTCTCGGTGGTGGCCATTGTGGTGCAGTTGAGCGCGGATCGCTTCACGCCAAAGGTCACGGAGCTGTTTTTGCGCGAGAAAGTCAATTTCTACCTCTTCTTTTTCCTGATTTTGGCCAATGTGGTCAGTTTGTGGAGTTCGGCAGCCCTGGGCTTTTACGTTCGTGTTGGCGTTGCGGAGCAACACCCTCCAGGGTTGCTCGTCGGGCTGAATCTGCTGCTGGGCACAGCTTCGTTTTTGATGCTGATCCCCTACTTTCGCTTCGTGTTTCACTTTTTGCAGCCGGCTTCGATTATCCATCGCATTGAGCAGCAAGTGCGGCAGGCCGTTTTGGGATCCCTTGCTTCCAGGAGATCAGGATCGGACTCCGGATCCAAGAGGGGCTATTTCTCCCGTTGTTCACTGCAACTGCGGCCTCGTCACGACAACGTTGTGCAGCAACAGCGATGCGCAGGAATACAGGGTGCCGTAGGCATAGCAACAGAGCAGCACTCTCCAATGGGCGAATGCTCGCCAGCTCATCAGCGCTGCCTCTCGGCTCTGGATGAAATCAAAAGCATCGCCACCAGCGCTCTCCGCCAACAGGAGGGAAGCATTCTCTTGGAAGCCTTGGACAGCTTGAAGTCTCTGTGGGTCTTCTATGCTGCTCACAAAGCACAACTGCCCCCTGCCTGGTTTCTCTTTACCCCGGCTCTGCGGCGGGATCCAGACTTTGCTTCGGTGGATAAGGGACTCTTGAGCCAGATTGAGGCAGAAGGATCCTGGCTGGAGCTGAAGATCCTGCGGCAGTATCAAGCCTTATTTGCCGAAGGGCTAAACGGCATGCGCCAGGCGAGCACCCTGGTGGCCATTCACAGCCGGGAGCTGGGGATCCGCGCCCTGGAAACCCAACAACTCACGGTAGCGGGGTGGGTGATCAAGTTTTTCAATACCTATCTGCGGGCCGTCATCAACGCGCGAGACATCCGCAGCGGCTACAACCTGCTCAAGCAATACCGTTTGTTGGCCGAGGCAGCCCTACAACACCGCCAGTCGGCTCTGGTCTTGCAGATTGTTGGCTACTTTCGCTACTACAGCTTAATTGCCTACAAAGCTGGCCTCTTTTTCCTATCTGAAACCTTTGGCTTTGATCTGGGAATGTTGGCCCAGTCGAGCTGTGCTCTGGGCTCTGAAACAACGGAAGCCATTGTGCAAGCCTTGTTACGTCTGGATCAGGATCCCGAAAGCGAGCAACAGGAAACCACCCTGCGTGGGATCCGCAAAACCCAAGTCCGCTTGGCAGCCTATTTCCTCAGTCGTGGCCGGGAGGACTGGGCCAGGCTGATCTATCAGGATATGCAGCACGAGCCCCTGGCGCGCCTACAGAGCATCCACCAAGAGCTGCTCTCTACGGCTGCAGAGTTTTGGGAGTTTACCGACCGGGGGGAGAACTTCTACTACTTGGAGCCCGCTCTTTGGCCCTATGCCGAGCAGTTTTTTAGCTGGTTTCAGGGCTTAACCTTGCCGGCAGATAAGCTGATCGCGTAAGCGGGACGGAGTCCTTAGAGCTCCTCTGGATCTCTGGAGCTTCCCTAAAAAATTCTGCCGCTCGCGTAAGCGGGACGGAGTCCTTGTCTAGTCTGGTTAGAGCCGCCCCTTGCTGACTTGTCCCATCGCGTTAGCGGGACGGAGTCCCATGCGTCCTTTCGGCAACCCCAACCGTCTGGGCAGTTCTCCTAGCCGCAGATCCCTGCCGGGATCCAGCTCCTTCGTTCAGTTTCGCCGCGACCCGCACCTAGTGCCCTTTTGGGGCCTAAGCCTACTAGTCATGGGCCTGGCAGTGCCTCTGTTTGTGCTTTCGGGGGCGGATCCCAGTTTGGCTGGCTGCGACGAGAGCTTTTATGCCCAAATGGCCCGCGAGCTGCTGCGGGGAGGGCATTGGCTGGGGCCCACTTTTTTGGGGGAGCCTTTTTTCGAGAAACCCCCTCTGCTCACCTGGAGCGTGGCCCTCAGTTTTGCCCTGTACGGGGTAAACGAGTGGGCAGCGCGGCTGCCAGGGATCCTCGCTGCTTTGCTCTCCATTCCCCTGGTGGGTTGGATTGGGTGGTTTTTTTTGCCGATGCGGGCGGCCTTTTTGGGGATGGCGGTTTTGCCCCTGTGCTACCTCTGGGTGCAGCAGGGGCGGCTGGTGGGGCAGGATGTGCCCTTGACCTTTCTGGAGCTGCTGGGGATCCTGGGGCTGGTCAACGGTATCCGCGGCCACAGGGTTTGGTTTTGGCTAACCGGAGTGGCCTTCGGGCTGGGCCTGCTGATGAAAAGTGCCATGATCCTGCTGCCGGGGGCGGCTTTGATCCCCTATCTCGTGCAGCAACGGCGCCGCTGGATGGGATCCGCCCCATTTTGGCTGGCGCTTGGGCTGGGCTTGGGGATTTTTGGCCTCTGGCTAGGTCCAGCCATGCAGGTGTATGGCCCACAGGTGCTGACCACCCTGGTGGGGAAGGTGTGGGATCTGGGGCAAGAGCCCTTCCATGCGGATGCCACCGGCTGGTACTACTTTTGGCACATTCCCGTTCATGGCTTCCCGTGGACGGTTTTGGCTTTGGTGGGTGGCTTTCTCCTGGTGCGCCAGCAGCCGGGATCCACGCTGCTGATCTGGTCTTTCCCCCTGCTGCTGTTGTTGTTGTTGCAGCTTTATCCCACCAAAACCCCCTACTACACCGTGCAGCTTTACCCCTGGCTGGCTCTCTTGGCCGGGGTAGCCTTGGATCAAGCGTTGGCTATGCGGGGTCGCGTCAGCGGTGCGGATCGCGTTAGCGGGACGGAGTCCTTGCACTTAAAGCCCCGTCTGGCTCAGGTGATCTCTTGGGGCCTGGCAGCGGTGGGGCTGCTGCTGTTGGGCTTGGGGGTGGCCGTCCGGCTGGGCGTAGACGGTCTGGAGCTCCTACAGCCTCATGCTTGGCCGCTGGTGGTGATCGGTGTTTTGTACCTCTTGCTGCCAGGGATCTGGAGTTGGCGGCGGGTGTTGCGCTGTGCCGGCAGTCTGTGGGTGGGAACCCTCTTGTTGGCCGGGATCCTCGCCATGATCACCATCGTCTTGCGGCCTGATTTCGGCAACTTCAGCCCTGCTTTTGCCCGCATGGATTGGAGCCAGATGCTGCCCCCGTCCGTTCGCGCTATTCGGACGGAGTCCTCGACAGAGGCTGGGGAGACGGTGGTGGATATTGGCCGCAGCGGCTTGCCGGATGTCTGTCAGGCCCAGGCCATCGCTTTTTATACCCCCCATCCGGGGAGATGGGTGGATGATCAGGCTCTGCGACGAGGGGAGCATGGAGACTACCTTTGGGTTTCTCCGGTGCAGGCAGAACAGGTGGAGATCCGGGATTTGGGGTTACAACCTCTAGCGGCGGTGGAGGGCTGGCAACTGG
>NZ_JANSHW010000160.1:0-5466 GCF_047461815.1 Synechococcus sp. R6-10 | reverse complement strand
AGGGTATCCAGAGCTACCGTGTGGGGGACTATGAGTGAAGCCATCCGCTACGACCTTCTGTTGGTGGGGGGGAGTTCCTCCAACTTGATCTTGGCCCATCGCCTTTTGGATTTGGCCAAGCTATCCGGGCTAAGAATCTCCATCGCCATTTTGGAAAAAGCCCGCCAATTCGGCGGTCACATCGTCAGTGGCGCCATCTGCAACCTCCAAGTGATCGCCAAGCTCTTCCCCAATTTTGAAAGCCAAGGATTTCCCCACGAAGGCCGGGTGGAAGCCAATCACTTGAGCGTGCTGGGATCCCAACAGCGCTGGGATCTGCCGGAAGCGGTGATCCCGCCGGGATTTCGCAAGCAGGGGCAGTTCATTCTCACCCTCAGCCACGTGATCCGCTGGCTGGCCGAAACCCTGCAGGAAAAAGCCAAAGGGACCCCAAATGTTACCCTCGATGTGTTCCCCGGCTTTGCCGCCCATGAAATCCTCTACGAGGGGGAGCGGGTGATCGGGGTACGGGCGAGCGATTCCGGCCAAGTGTACGAAGACTGTATCTTTGCCGAACTCACCTGCTTTGGCGACAAAGGCTTCATTTCCAAAGATCTCATCGAGAAGTTTCAACTGCGCCCCAACCCGCAATTGTGGTCGGTGGGGGTCAAAGAGGTGTGGCAGATCCCCCAGTCCCTGCAGGGGCAGGTGTGGCATACCTTGGGCTACCCGGTTTTGGATGGCAGCTTCAGCGGGGGCTTTGTCTATGGCCTCAAAGACAATCGCCTGGCCTTAGGTCTGATCATCGGCCTAGACAGCAAGAACCCCAACCTTAACCCCCAGCAGCGTCTGCAGGAGTTCAAAGCTCACCCCTGGATCCAGTCCCTGATTGCCGGCGGCAAGTTGCTCAAGTACGGGGCTGCCGTGATTCCCGAAGGGGGCTACCACAGCCTGCCCACCCGGTTTGGCGTTGAGGGAGCCCTGCTGTTGGGGGATGCGCTGGGGGTGTTGGATGTGGGCAGCTTGGCCGGGGTGGATAACGCGATGGAAACCGGCTATCTGGCGGCGGGCCTCATTCACGATGGCTTCTTGAAAGGGGATCTGCGCATCCAGGCCGACTACCAAAAGGCGGTGATGGAAAGTGCGGTGGGGCAAAACCTCTACCGCAGTCGCTATTTCCGCGAGGCTTTTCTGGAGAACTCCCGCCTGCTGGAAGAATACTTGCCTCAGGTGTGCCGCAGCGTCGATGCCGGCCATCCCTGGCTGGGATCCCTGCGCTGGGGTTTACAGGATCCCGTTCGCCGCGGACGAGAAACTCTGCGCGCCTACACCCTGCTCACCGGGCGGGTCAGCCCCAGCGAGCCACCCCCGCGCAGCTATGTGGCCCCCCACGCTGCCATTCAAGCGGATTTTGTGGCCCCCACAGCCCTGGCCCCCCAGGAATTGGCCTCTCGACCGGGCTATTTCTCGCGGCCCGATGCGGTTTTTTTCGCGGATCCCCGCTACCCCGAGGGTAACCGTCACATCCTGGAGTTCGACGCCGAAACCTGCCGCCGGTGCATCGCCACCTACGACAAGCTGAATCGCCCCACCCCCTGCGTGGCCGACTGCACAGCAGAGGTACACCACATCCGCGACCAAAATGGCATCCGCTCCCATGCCATGTCTTTGGAAAACTGCATCCAGTGCCGCACCTGCGAGATCATCTGTCCCCACTTAAACTTGCGGGTCAACCCCAGCTACGAGGGATCCGGGCCGGATTTCTACGGTCTGTAGCCGTTGCTGAGGTTAACTCAGTTCGCTGCAGCTCGCCTGATCCTGGGGGTCTAGCAACTGAGGTGAATGGATCTGGCCATCTTGGCCGACGATCCCAGGGATCCAAGCAACCTAGGAAATTGGCTAGGTTGAGTTACGGCTTGTTGAGGATCTTTTGTCGGTGAGCGATTCTTTGGATGTCCAGGCTCCTCTGCCCGCTATCTTGGCCGATCTGCAAAAAGCCCTGGGATCCCTGGGGTTGGGTTATCTCCAGGTACAAGCGCGGCTTTCTGGCCACCGCCTGTTGCTGCGCCTAGAGGGGGATCCCTTGCCTGAGCCGGATGCTTTGCTGGGGAGCCTCTCGCCGGCATTGGAGCACATGGCGCTGACCCACAGGCAACGTCAGGTGGAGCTTTTTGGCTTTCTGGCCAATGAAGGGATCCCAGAATGGCACTGCGAGTGGCGCTACCAGCCCCAGCCCAACCCCAACAGCCCTCTGTATCGCGCTCAGCGGGGGGATGGGGTAGCCATCCAGCAGGTACTGAATTACCTGTTGCGTCCAGAAGGGATCCAAGCACGGGTTCATTTCCATCCCAAACTGGGCCTCCTGCAGGTGAACTTGCAGGCGGCAGAAGCCCCGGATCCGGCTTGGGCTAGGGATTTTCTGCGGCGAGCCTTAACCCGTCTGGAATGGACTTTTTTGCAACGGCTGCGGCTTTCTGGGCAGAAACTGGGCTCTTTTTTCCCGGCCTGGAGCCAAGAGTTCGATCTCAAACAGCCTGCCTTTTGGCAGTCCCCGCAGGTGCCCTTGACCGGGCGATCCCCCATCTCAGAGAGAGAAATCTCTCCGCTGGATAAGCCGCCACCCCCTTCTCCTGCCTCCCAGACTGAATCTCCGGGTGTCAGTTGACGGAGGAGATAGTAAGTAGCCGAGCGTTTGCAGCCGCTGGCTGAGCGTATTCTGAAGGACAGTGCTCGTTGGGGTTGGCCATGCGGGTTGTTTTTTTCGGCACGCCAGAGTTTGCCCTGCCTTCGCTGCAGATCCTGTTGCAGCCGCAGTCTCCCTTTGAAGTGGTGGGATTGGTCTGCCAGCCGGATCGGCCCCAGGGACGGGGACAAAAGGTGCTTCCCCCCCCTACCAAGGTTCTCGCCCAGGCCCACGGGATCCCGGTGTGGCAGCCTGTCCGCCTGCGGCGGGATCCCCAAGTGCTGGCGGCTCTGGAGGCGCTGGCTGCCGATGTGTTTGTGGTGGTGGCCTACGGCCAGATCTTGCCCCTGACGGTGTTGCAGATGCCCAAGCTGGGCTGTGTGAATGTGCATGGATCCCTCCTGCCCGCCTATCGTGGCGCTGCCCCCATCCAGTGGGCTATTGCCAACGGAGAAACCGAGACCGGCGTGACCACCATGCTCATGGATGAGGGAATGGATACGGGGGCCATCCTGCTCCAGGCCAAGCTACCCATTGGGCCAGAGCAAACCAGCCTAGAATTGGCACCCCAACTGGCTCAACTGGGGGCAGAACTCTTGGTGGAAACACTCCTGAAATTGGAGAAAGGGGAACTCACCCCTATTCCTCAGGATGGATCCCGGGCAACCTACGCCCCTTTGCTCAAAAAACAAGACTTTCACCTCGACTGGCAGCGCCCTGCCCAGGCCTTGCACAACCAAATCCGCGCCTTTTCTCCCGACTGTTTCACCAGTTTGAGGGGGCAGCGGATCAAAATTGTCCGCTCTGCCTCTCCTCAGTTGCACCCACCCCCTGGCGATCTCCCCCAAGGCAGCCCTGGCGAGGTGGTGGGATTGGCCAGGGGAGAAGGAGTCTATGTAGCCACCGGAGAGGGATCCCTATTGATCCGGCGGGCGCAGCTGCCTGGCAAAAAAGAACAGTCCGCTTGGGACTTGGTCAATGGCGGCCAGCTCAAGGTGGGGATGCGTTTTGAGCCACTCCCCGATTCTTGAGAGCCCACACACAGGGATCCCTTGGGCGTGGTCAACCCAAATGGTGGCGAATAAATGGTGGCGAATACAGTAATGAATGAAACATTTCCGTTGCATTACTCCCCTCTCCCTCTGGGAGAGGGTGAGGCTTACTCCGGCTGGGGAAACTCCTGCCAAAGGGTGGTGCGTTGGCGCAAGCTGAGGAACTGTCCGCCGCCCAAGATGAGGTGGTCCAAAACCGGGATCTGCAGCAGCTGCCCCGCCTGCAAGAGTTGCCGGGTAAGGGCAAGATCTTCTGGGCTGGGATCCAAGCTGCCGGAAGGGTGGTTGTGGGCCACCAGGATGCGGCTGGCTCCTTGCTTGATGGCGCTGCGGAAGGTTTCCCGCGGATGGGTGAGGGTTTCGGTGGCTGTCCCCCGGGTTACGATCTGCTGGCCAATGAGGCGGTGCTTGATATCTAGGTGCAAAACGGCAAAATGCTCCTGGGTCTCCCACATCAGGTCGCCGCTCAGGGCCATGGCTGCCTGTTCCGGCGACTCGATCACCGTGCGTTCTGGCGGGCGACCCAAAAACACCCGTCGCCCCAGCTCGATGGCGGCCAACACCGTTGCTGCCTTGGCCGGGCCAATGCCTTCAATTTGCAGCAGCTCCCCTGCCTCCACCTGGCGCAGTTGGGCCAAGGGATCCCCTTGGGCTTCCAATTTTTTCAGGAGCAACTGGGCGAGGCCGACTGCCGAGAGCTTGCCCGGCCCCTGGCCAGTGTTGAGCAAGATGGCCAGCAGCTCGGCGTGGGAGAGGTGCCTTGCCCCTTGGCTGAGCAGCCGCTCGCGGGGACGATCTTGGGCAGGAATATCGCTGATGCGCAGCACGTACTGGCTCATCTGGGGCCTAGGGAGGAGAAGAGGTTTTTTTCAACAGCCAAAAGGGACTGCGGCGCTCGACGACCCGCCAAGATCCCAGAATGGCTGCCTGTTCGCCCTCGGGAGCTGTAAGTTCAGCTACAAAGGGATCCCAGGTAACCAGGTAGTCGGGCGCCTGCCCCTGGGCTTGCCAGTCGGCCAGCTCTTCTGGGCTGGCGGCGTAGGGAACCTGCAGCGGGCCATAAAAATAGGGTACAAAAGAGCGAAAGCCGTACAGGCCCACCGTTCCAGAGAGAGCCGGCTGGGCGTTGTTTTCGGAAGTGGCAAACTGCCGGAAAAAGTGGACGGCTCCTCCCTGGGTGTGTTGCAGCAGGCGGGGGAAGACCCAGCACCAGGCCAGTTGGGCGCTCAGTCCGGTGGCCAAGAGCAAAACTGTCCAGCCCCAAGCCCGCCGCCGTCCTCGACTCCAAAGGAGAATTCCCAGCAGCAGGATCGCGGCGGGGACGTAGGTCAACACCGGCCACTCCACCTCAGCCTGCAGGTATCCCAGCACCAAGCTGCTGGAAAAGTCGTCAGGGATGCCGGCAAAGACCCATGCTTGGACTAGCCCAGCGGGATCCTGGGATCCCAGCCAGGGCAGCAACAGCCACAGGGCCAGCCAAAACAAGCCACTGAGCAGGATCCAGGCACTTTCCCAAAAACTGGGCCCTCTTTTCTCAGCAACCAGGCGCTGCAAGCGCAGGGCAGCAAAGTAGGCCCCAATGGGGTACAGCAGCGAGGTGTAGTGAACCAGCTTGGTTTGCACCAGCAGCGAAAACAGGGCCAGCACCACCCCAAAAGCCACCAACAGCAGAGATTCTGCCCGCCGAGTCAAATCCACCGAGCCCACGCTCCTGGGGATGGGCTGCAGGATCTCGGCCAAAGCCAAAGAACC
>NZ_JANSHW010000159.1:0-9404 GCF_047461815.1 Synechococcus sp. R6-10 | reverse complement strand
ACCCCCTTCTGAAGGACTCGCTAGTGGGAAAGGATCTGGGATAAAAACAGGCGGGAGCGCTCTTCTTTCGGATTGCTGAAAAACTCTTGGGGGGTGTTTTCCTCCACGATCTTGCCGCGGTCGAAGAAGATAATCCGATCCGCCACCTCGCGGGCAAAGCCCATCTCGTGGGTTACACACACCATGGTCATCCCCGAGCGGGCCAACTCCCGCATCACGTCCAGCACCTCCTTGATCATCTCCGGATCCAAGGCCGAGGTGGGCTCATCGAAGAGCATCACCGCCGGATTCATGGCCAAGGCGCGGGCAATCGCCACCCGCTGCTGCTGCCCCCCCGAAAGTTGCCCCGGGTATTTTTCTGCTTGCTCGGCGATCCCCACGCGGCTTAGCAGTTCCATAGCCCGCTCTATCGCCTCACTTTTTTTCATCTTTTTCACGTGGATTGGGCCAAGGGTTACATTTTGCAAAACCGTGAGATGGGGAAACAGGTTGAACTGTTGAAAAACCATGCCCACCTCGCGGCGAATGGCATCGATGTTGCGCAGGTCGCTGGTTAGCTCAATGCCATCTACCACAATGCGCCCTCTCTGGTGTTCTTCTAAGCGGTTCAACGTGCGAATAAACGTTGACTTGCCCGAACCTGAAGGCCCACAGACCACCACCACCTCTCCGCGGCGGATGCGGGTGGTAATGCCCTTGAGGACGTGGAAATCGCCGTACCATTTGTGAACATCTTCGCATTGGATAATGTCAGCGCTGGCTGCACTTTGCGGAGAGAGTGAAGACCTTATGTGCGGGGATCCTTGCATGGGTGGGTGACTCCCTAAGTTTCACCAAAGCAGGCATGGGTACCATGGCAGAACTGGCCGAGCCACAACCGTAGCCTCTGCAACATTTCCATACGCCCTGACATGTAAGGCTTTGAGAAAATCGTAGGCGCCTATGGCAAACCATTCTATGGGGTGTGGGGTGTGGCAGGAGTGTAACCCGATGGCACGGTATCTCGGTTGAAGTGCCGTGTATGAACGACTGTTGACGACGAAGATCTTGAGGATTGACATGGGGTAATTTTATGAACTGGATAAAGCATTTGAACGGATTGGCTCCCTTGGCCGGGGCACTGGCGTTGTCTATGGGCCTGCAGTCCCTTCCCGCTTGGGCGCAGCTGGGGCCGCTCACCGACCGCATCAAGGCTCGGGGCGAGTTGATCTGTGGGGTAAACAACCAACTGCCCGGATTCGGCAACCTGGATGACCAAGGCAAGTATGTGGGTTTTGATATCGACATCTGCCGGGCGGTAGCTGCCGCTCTCTTTGGAGATCCGGACAAGGTTCGATACGTCTACCTGACGGCGGCCAATCGCCAGTCTGCGATTCAGTCGGGCGAGGTCGATATGATTAGCCGCAACACCACCTGGACCCTCACCCGGGATCGCGAGTGGGCGGTGACCTTCGGCCCCACCACCTACTACGACGGCCAAGGATTTATGGTGCGGAAGTCGCTGGGGGTGGAAAAGCTGGAAGACCTGAACGGGGCCACCATCTGTGTGATTGCCGGCACCACCACCGAGCTGAACTTGGCGGATACCTTCCGCGCCCGTGGCATTGCCTTTACGCCAGTAACCTTCGACGGCGATGATTCCTCTTTCAACGCCTACGAAGAGGGCCGTTGCGATGCCATCACCAGCGACCAAAGCGCCCTCATCTCCCGCCGGGCCAGCTTGGCTTCTCCCGACGACCACGTGATCTTGCCGGAGATCATTTCCAAAGAGCCCTTGGGGCCGCTGGTTCCCCACGGAGATGAGAGTTTCTCCGACATTATGAACTGGACGGTCTACGCCCTCTTCTATGCAGAAGAAAAGGGGATCACCAGCGCCAATGTGGACGAGTTCCTCAAGTCCGAGGATCCCGACATTCGCCGCTTCTTGGGCCAGGAAGGCAACCTGGGAGAGCTGCTGGGCCTGAAGCCGGATTGGGTGGTCAATGTCATCAAGGCGGTGGGCAACTACGGCGAGATCTTCAACCGCCACCTGACCCCCTTGGGCGTGCCGCGGGGCTTGAACCAGCCCTACACCAAAGGCGGGATCCAGTACGCGCCGCCTTTCCGCTGATCGGCTGATTCGGAATCCGGGCCTAGGGATCCCGGTTGGTCAGTACCAGCCAGGGATCCCTTGTTTCCTGTCATACTTTGGATTGTTGCCTGCGCCCCATGACTGCACTGTCTGACCAGCCCCACCTTCGCCCCCCCTGGTGGCGGAATGAGCGCATCCTAAAAGTTCTGCTGCAGGTGGCCTTTGTCGTGGCCGTGCTGCTGGTGTTCGGGATCCTCGCCCAAAATCTCCTCGCCAGCCTGCGCCGCCTGGGCATCAGTTTGGGCTTTCGCTTTCTGGGCAACTCCGCCAACTTTGGGATCACCGAGGGGCTGATCCCCTACGACCCTTCCGAGAGCTACCTGAAGGCTCTGTCGGTGGGAGCGGTGAACACCCTCTGGCTGTCGGCAGTCAGCATTGTGTTGGCGACGGCGATGGGCTTTGTCCTGGGGATGGCTCGCCTCTCCAGCAACTGGCTGGCCCGCCAGCTGGCCACCGTTGTTACCGAGATCTTTCGCAATGTCCCGGTGCTGCTGATCGTGATCTTCTGGTACCAGGGGGTGATCCTCACCCTGCCGGGGGTGCGCAACAGTCTCTCCATCGGCGGGCTTGTCTTTATCAACCAGCGGGGAGTGAAGCTGCCCGGGTTGGATCCCAGCGGCTGGCTGGTTCCCGCGCTGGCCATTGTAATCGCGGCTGGGTGGGGGATCCGCAAGCTGCTCCTAGTCTGCCGACCCGAGCTGGGATCCCGGCAGCGGAACCTGTGGGTGTCTGTGGGGGTGGTGCTGCTGGCGGTGGCCTGTTGGGTGATCTTCCCGGAGCCGCCGGTGCGGCTGGATGTCCCGGTACTGGAGCGCTTTAACTTCCGGGGTGGGATCCAGCTTTCGGCGGAGTTTACCGCCATGATGCTGGGCTTGGTGACCTACACCGGCTGCTACATTGCCGAAGTGGTGCGGGGATCCTTTTTGGCGGTGCCGCGGGGGCAGTGGGAGGCGGCCCGGGCCGTCGGCCTGTCGGAGCTGGAAACCTTTCGCTTGGTGATTGTGCCCCAGGCCCTGCGGATCATGATCCCCTCCTTGAACACTCAGTATCTCACCTTGATTAAAAACTCCAGCTTGGCCATTGCCGTTGGCTTCTCCGATCTGTTCAACATCAGCAGCACCATCATCAACCAGTCGGGACGTTCGGTGGAGATGTTCGCCATCCTCATGGCCACCTATCTGACCTTTAACCTGGTGGTTTCCTACGGCATGAACTGGCTCAATGCCCGCGTCAAATTGGTGGAGCGCTAACCCATGCCCAGCAGTCTCTCCTCTCCCCTTGTAGAAGAAAAGGTACTCCCCCCCAGGGAGAAACAAAGTCCTCTGGCTTGGGTGCGCCGCAACCTGTTCGACTCCTGGCTGAGCACCTTGCTCACCTTGGTCTCTGCCTTGGTGTTGGCCTGGGCAATTTCCCTGTTCTGGAACTGGGCGTTCACCCAAGCCCGCTGGGAGGTGATCCCGGCCAACCTGAAAATCTTTGCCAGCGGCACCTACCCCAGCAGCCAACTGTGGCGGGTGTGGGCGGTGTTGGGAATTGTGCTGGCCACCTTGGGGGTAGCGGGGGGGGCTTGGGGCGGTGTGCTGCTGCACTACCTCATTCTCTTGGGAGCTGCTATGGGCTTGGCCGCTTTCCTGCCTTTGGGAACCCAGTCGCAGGGGTGGCTGGCGGTTTGCTCTGGAGCGACTTTTGCCGCTATTGCCCTCAGTCGCGGACGGGAATCCTGGCGGCTGGCTTCCATCTGGGTTTGGGCCTTGATCTTGCCCCTCTGTCTGGAGCTGCTGCTGGGCAACCTGGGCCCCAATTGGCCGGCAGTGCGAACCGAGCAACTGTCTGGACTGCTGCTGACCTTGATCTTGGCGGCAGCCGCCATGATCATCGGCTTTCCCATTGGGGTGTTGCTGGCGTTGGGCCGGGCCAATCGGGCGTTGCCGGTAATCCGGATCTTCTGCACGCTGGTGATCGAGCTGGTGCGGGGGGTGCCCCTGACCACCATTCTGTTTGCCGCCTGGCTGTTGGTGCCCTTCTTTCTGGGGGGGATCAGCGTCAACCTGATCATCAGGGCGGAGGTGGCCTTCATCTTGTTTACAGCCGTGTACGTGGCCGAGGACGTGCGGGGCGGCCTGCAGTCGATCCCGCTGGGCCAGCTAGAAGCGGCACGGGCGCTGGGCTTGAACCCCTTTCAAGTGACCGCTTTGGTGATTTTGCCCCAGGCGTTGCGGGCAGCTGTTCCGGCGCTGGTGAACGAGTTCCTCACCCTCTTCAAAGACACGTCACTGGTGTTCATTGTCGGCCTCATCGACCTGCTGCAGGCGGGGCGGGTGGTGTTCACCAACCCCAACTGGCTAGGCACCCAGCGGGAAGTGCTGTTTTTTATCGGCCTGATCTACTTCATCTGCTGTTTTGCCATGGCCTATGCCGCCCAGCAGGTGGAAAAGGCGCTGGGCTTGGGCAAGCGCTAAAAACTGCAACCGCTCCCCTTCCCAGTTTCATCTGCTCAGGCCCCGGGATCCCCTTAACGGGCTTGGGCCACCGCCCAATGGCGAGGAGTGTTGGGCAAGTGCTTTTCCCTGGAGAGGGGGCAGCGCTAAGATAGCGGGGAACGTCTCGTTACACCTTGGCCCATGACCCTTGCCTCTGAGACCGAGTCCCCGGAACAAGCCGCGGCGGCCCCTGAGCCTGGTCGGGTGCGGGATCCGGAGTTTCCCTACGAGGTCGAGATGACCTTGATGGAGCACTTGGAAGAGCTGCGCAGCCGCCTGTTGGCCAGCGTGATCGCGGTGGCGATCTGCATCATCGCCTGCTTTGCCGTGGTGAATCGCATTGTCGCCCTGCTGGAGGTGCCCGCGCAGGGGGTTACCTTTTTGCAACTGGCGCCGGGGGAGTATTTTTTCGTTTCTGTGAAGGTGGCGGCCTACTCGGGGCTATTGCTGGCCACGCCCTTTTTGCTCTACCAAATTGCCCGCTTCGTCTTGCCGGGGCTGAGCGTGAAGGAGCGCAAGCTGCTGGGGCCGGTGGTGCTGGGATCCAGCCTTCTCTTTGTGGCCGGCTTGGTCTTTGCCTACTATCTCCTCATTCCGGCGGCGCTCAACTTTTTCATTCGCTACGGCGAAGGGGTGGTGGATCAGGCTTGGTCCATCGACCGCTACTTTGAGTTTGTGCTGCTGCTGCTGTTCAGCACCGGCCTGGCCTTTCAGGTGCCGATTTTGCAGGCGCTGCTGGGGGCGCTGGGTCTGGTGACTGCCGAGCAGATGTTCAAGGGCTGGCGCTATGTGGTTCTGGGCGCGGTGGTAGCGGGGGCCATTCTCACCCCCTCGACGGATCCCCTCACCCAGAGCCTTTTGGCCGGGGCTGTGACGTTTCTATATTTGTTTGGCATTCTGCTGGTGAAGCTCCTTGGCAAATGAGCCGAAGCTGCATGCGCTGATCTTGGCGGCTGGGTTTTCCACGCGGATGGGAGAGCCGAAAGCCTTTCTGCCCTGGAAAGACGGGCAAACCCTGCTCTCTTACCAGATTTTTCAGTGGCGACAGGCGGGGTTTCAACCCTGGGTGGTGCTGGGATCCCAGCATTTGGCGGCAGCCCAACCCCACTTGGCAGGGGCAGAGGTGCTGGTCAATCCGGCTCCTGAGCTGGGCAAGACCCACTCCATTCGGGTAGGGGTGGAAGGGATCCCTGCCGATTTTCAGGTGCTGGCCATTTCGGCGGTGGATCAGCCCCGCCCGGCGTGGATCTACCACAGCTTGCTGGAGTACCATCTGCGCCATCGCGCTTGGGTTACTGTGCCGGTGCATCGAGGGCGACGGGGGCACCCTACCCTGATCGACAGGCGCTTGCGGGAAGGGCTGTTGGAGCTGCGAGAAGAAACCCTGGGCCTGCGCCGGTTGTTGCAGGATCTGGGCAGGCGGGTACAGGAGGTGGAGCTCTACACTCCTGAGATCTTCCTGGACTGCAATACCCCTGCCGATGTGGAAGCCGCTGCTGCCGGTTGCGACAGCGTTGCCCAGGAGTGAGGGGATCCCCTTCAGCACTTGTCCTGCGACCGGTCGCCTCAGCGGTACCGAGCACTTCGGCGTTGCCCAGCAAGATGTTCTTCCCATTGCTCGTATGAGAAAGGGCCTTTATCCTGCCAGCACCTACGATCCTGCCTGCCCGGTCGGCAGCTACTGGGACAGCACGATAGCAGATCCCGGTTGGCGGCATCCGGCACCTTTGCAAGCGCAGGTGGGCGCGGAGGTGGTCATTGTGGGGGGAGGATTGACGGGGCTATCGACGGCCTTGCACCTGGCCCGCGACCACGGCATCCATGCTTGTCTGCTGGAGGCGGGATCCCTGGGTTGGGGGGCCTCGGGGCGCAATGGCGGCTTTTGCGGGGTGGGGTCGAGCCACCTTACCCACACCCAGATGGTGCGGCGGGTGGGCCTGGCAGAGACAGAGCGCTACTACCGGGATCAATGGCAGGCAGTGGAAACCGTTCAGGAGCTGGCGGCCAGCGAGGGCTTCTCCCTAGAGGCTCAGGGACAGGGCTGCTATGCAGTGGCCCATCGTCCACAGGCATGGTCGGAGTTAGAGGCCGAGTACCAGATCTGTACTCAGGTGGCGGGCTACCCGGCCCAGCTTCTCAACCCCAAAGAGCTGCGGGAACGCGGCTTCAACAGCCAAGAGAACCACGGCGCTTTGCACATCGGGGTGGGGTTTGGCCTCAACCCCCTCAAGCTCACCCAAGGACTGGCCCAAGCGGCCCACCGGTGGGGGGCGAAGCTGTACAGCGGCAGTCCGGTCACGGCCTGGGAAAAGGTGGGATCCCACCACTGCTGCCACACGCCGGGAGGAACGGTGCGCGCTCGGCACTTGGTCATCGCCACCAATGGCTACACCCCAGAGGCCCTGTATCCCCAACTGGCGGGATCCCTGTTGCCGGCACTGTCCAACATCCTGGTCACCCGACCTCTGACGCCTCAGGAGCAGAAAGCGCAGGGGTGGTGGGATCCGACGCCGCTCTACGACATGCGGCGGCTGCTGTTCTATTACCGTCTGCTGCCGGATGGGCGCCTGCTGTTTGGGGGACGGGGTGGCACCCGCGATACCCCGACGGAGCGACAGCAGTTGCGCACTTGGATGACTCGACAGCTCTATCGTCTTTTCCCTGCTTGGGAAGGGGTGGAGATCGAGTACGCCTGGAATGGACTGGTCTGCCTTTCTCGGCAGTTTCACCCCCATATTGGCCCTTCGCCGGCGGATCCCAGCCTATGGTATGGCCTGGCCTATCACGGCAGCGGTGTAGCCACGGCGGTGTGGGCGGGCAAAATGCTGGCCCAGGAGATCGCCGGGATCCCTTCCCAGATGAGCGCTCTGTTTCGCCAGCCGCCCCGCGCTTTCCCTTTGCCCTGGTTACGGCTGCACTATCTGCGGCTGGGGTATCTCTGGTGGCAGTTGACGGATGGATAGCCTCTCCAAGTGTGCGGGGGATCCCTCTGTTCGGCAGAGAAGTCCTGCCCTAGTCTGGTTGTAGTTCGGGTGGAAACCATCGCTTGTCGTTGCTCCTGAGGTATCCAGTGCTGCTCACGTCTTGCCATCGGCCTGCTCCAGATCCGTCTCCTCTCGAAGCCCAATCGGCAGCCTGTCGCCGCCAACGGCTCTCGCAAGCGGGGCAGCGGCTGGGGTTTGCTCTGCTGCTCAGCCTACCCACCATGTTTTGGCCTTGGCCCGGATTTGCCCAGATTGCCGGATCCCTTCTCAGCCCCTTGGTGGCGGCTTGGATCCGTTCGGAGGTTCAGAGGGTCGATAACCTGCAAGTGCAAATTGTCGGCTCTGACGCCCAGATTTTGAATGGGCAGATCCCTCAAGCCCAGGTGTCGGGAGACAACCTCAGCTATCAAGGCTTTCAGATCAGTCATCTGCGGCTGCGGGGCCAGGATATTCGCCTCAATGTGGGCGAAGCCATCCAGGGACGGAGCCCACTGCGGCTATTGGCCCCTGTGCCGGTGCAGGTGAGCTTGCGCCTTACCGAGGAAGACCTGAACCGCACCCTCCAGGCTCCCCTCATCCAAGCCCAACTGGCCCAGGCCCAGGTGCAGTTGCCTGTTGGGGGCCAAGTGGTGCCCTTTCTCATCCGCCAGCCTCAGGTCACGCTGGAACAGGGTCGGCTGCGCATCCAGGCTAACCTGACCACTCCGGAAGGGGTGGAAGCGCCGGTGACGGTGCTGACTGGCCTAGAAGCCCAAGGCCCCAACCGGTTGCGGCTGGTCAATCCCCTTTGGGTGAGCGAAGGCCAAGAGATCCCCATCCCCGGCCTGGCCGATTTCCCCATTCAGTTGGATCCGGGCGTGCGCATTGACCGCTTGGAGTTGCAGCCCGGCCAAATCCTCTACGAAGGGATCCTGACCATTTACCCAGAAGTCGCAACCGTGCCGCAGGGATAGTTCGCCTGGGCAGGACGGAGACCTTTCCCGTTCAGCAACGGGTGTGATCGGGATCAATCTCAAAGGGTGTGCCTCTGGGCGAGGATCCCTCTAGCAACCGGAGGGAAAGGGATCTTGCTGGCCGTTTGCGTTGGTGCCCCGTCGGGAACCGCACCGTCCACAAGACGAGAGCGGCATCGACTCCCTTCGGTAGCCGGGCAGGAGTGGTGTATTGAGGTGAGATCATGATCCAGCCATCCAACTGCAAACTCGACCCCTGGGTCGCGGTAGCGGTGCGGAGCACTTGCGGCTGGGCGCTGCTGCTGATTTTGTCGGTTGGTTTTTTGGGGGGATGTGCTGGCGACCCGGTTTCTACAGTCCCTCTGGATGGCGCTGCTGTCGGCACGCGGACGGCCACTCCCGAAGGCCGATCCTTTTCCGATATTCAGCCTGGTCGGGAGCCCCGTCTGAAACACCTTTGGGCCAGTTTTGTCATCACTGCTGAGCAACTGCAATCCGCCCGCGAGGCTTCTGTCTCTCTCCATCCGCAGGCCATTTTTCCCTGCACCGACTGCGAAAGCCTGCCGGGATCCCCGCCCCCCACTCCCCCTTCCCGCGCTCTGGGCACCTATCGCCCTGATCAGCTCACCTTCTCCTTCCGGGTTGAGCCCAACGAGACGTCCACCCGCCTCAGGGGTAGCTTTCACCTGGATACCACCACGCCTCTGATCCACCCCGGCGCAGGGGTGCGCTTGGTAATCCAACGGGCTTTCTGGGGGGAAGACCCGCTGGAACCGCTGCCACCTCTCCAGGACTTTCACCCTCAGCAGATCATCCGAGGCCAGTTCCAGGAGCGCAGTTGGATCCTCCCTTTCTC
>NZ_JANSHW010000158.1:0-5639 GCF_047461815.1 Synechococcus sp. R6-10 | reverse complement strand
TCGTAACTTCCGCATTCCTCCCGACACTGACCCTACGGGTACAGTGCGGGGCTCCTGCGATTTCTAGCTGACCCTGCTCCGTTCAATGGTTTTACGGCCCATACCGTCAGCCAATAGCTTGGACGTTGAATCCAGGTTGAGCGGGCCACGGGGCCTGTCGGTCAAGAGGAACAAGTTTGAGCCTGCTTTCGATAACTGACTCGATATCTGATCCGTTTGCTCAACAAGGGAAATACGCTTGTCCAGCGATTGGAAGATTCCCCTTCCAATAGCAGGCATACTGCAGTTGCTGAATTGCTCCTCTTCGATGCCTCTGGGAGTTCTGGGCATCTCGATCTTCGAGAGGGATCCCTGAGGTGGCCCATGTGAGTGAGGTGAAATCCTGGCAACCGAGCAGATCGATAACCCAAACTGAGGAGAGCTGACTATGAGTATGAATAGGGCTTCTGCCTTCCCCTTAACCTGGCTGTGGACGGGATCCCTGGCCCTGGGGGTGACGGCCCTGGTGACCCGCCAAGTGATCTGGGGGCTCTTACCTTTGGCAGCAGCCTACCCTGCCATCCGCCGCCGCGAAGAACAGCTTGGCCAAGTTCTGGAACAGACCTGGACACAGCAGCAACAGACGGCAACCCAACTGGAGACCCTGCAAGCGCGTTTCGAGGTGCTGGACGCTCGGCTCACTGCTGAACCGTCCCTTCTGCAGCAGACCTTGGCTTCCCCGGCTGAAGCCATTCAAGAGCTCGAGCAGAAAGTAAAGGTTTTGGAGCCCATCTGGGTACAGCAGCAGCAGACGGCGGCCCAACTGGAAACATTACAAGGGCGGATCGACGCCCTCGAAGCTCGGCCCACGTCTCATCTGTCCGTGCGGCAACAGCTGGCCCCCATCACCCAGGCCATCCAGCAAATCCAGCAGCGGTTAAAAGCCGTGGAGCTGCGGTTGAATGCTCTGCCGGTATCCCAGCCCCAAGTGACTTTGGAGCAACTGGAGTTGGTGCAGGCGCAACTCCAACACCTGCAGCAGCTGGTGGCATCCCAGCCGAACCCTGCTTTTCCCCGCAAAGCCCTGGGGGTGTTCATCGACGCGGCCAATCTCCACGCCAGCGCCCAGCAGTGGGGATCCCATCTCGACTATCCCAGTCTGCTCAGCTGGCTGGCCCAGGGCAGATCCGAGATGGAAGTGCATGTCTACAGCGGGGTAGATCGCCACAACCTAGCTCAGCGTCGTTTCCTGCGGGAGTTGAGAAAACAGGGCTATCGGGTGGTCACCAAGCCGGTGGTGATCCACGCCGACGGCAGCCGCAAAGCCAATCTGGATGGGGAGCTGATCGTGGACTTGATGGCGATGCACTCCCACTACGAGACGGTGCTGCTGCTGAGTGGGGATGGAGATTTTGTGCCGGCCCTCAAGCATATCCGCCGCCAAGGCTGCCGGCTGGAGGTAGCCGCCTACAGGCCGAACACGAACCCGGCGTTAATTCGGATAGCCGACCAGTTCGTGGATTTGTGCGCTTGGCAGGGAACAGGAACGCTGGTGCCGCTGCCTGCAAAACAGACTCCGGCCACCGGCTAAACCTTGCCATCTCAGCACAGTTACATCGATCCCTGACTCCCCTCTCCCAAGGCAGGGAGAGGGGCTGGGGGTGAGGGTAGGCGGCACAGCGTCTTAACCTTGTTTGAAGTGATCAGAAGTGCTCATCTTCTCTAACCATTTTCTGATTTGCAGTCTCAACGCCTGAGACTCGCTTGGATCAACCTTGCCCCAGCAGTCAACTTAACCCCAATTGGAGAGTCCAGATGTCAACGCAACTCACACAGCGGTTTGTGCAGGCAATGCACTATGCCCATCGCTGGCATGCTTCTCAAACCCGCAAGGGAACCGGGATCCCGTACCTCAGCCATCTGTTGGCCGTAGCAGCCATCGCCCTGGAGCATGGGGCGGATGAAGATGAAGCGATTGCCGCTCTGCTCCACGACAGCCTAGAGGACGGCCCCCACAACACAGGCGAGCCCCGGGCCCAGATTGAGCAACAGATCCGGGAGCACTTTGGAGAACGGGTGCTGCAGATCATCCTGGGATGTACGGATACCGAAAGCGATGGCTCCCGAGGCGAGCCCAAAGAAAACTGGAAAGAGCGCAAAACCGCCTACCTGAAGCACCTGGAAACGGCAAATGCCTCGGTTTTGTTGGTGGCCGCCTCTGACAAGCTGCACAACGCCCGCTGCATCTTGCGGGATTTTCGCCAACTGGGGGATAAACTCTGGCAGCGGTTTTCCGCCGGAAAAGAGGGATCCCTGTGGTATTACCGATCGTTGGCAGAGATTCTGAGGCGACGGCTGCCCGGCAATCTATCGGCGGAGCTTCAAGAGCTGGTGGCTGAGTTGCAATGCCAAGCTGGAGCGGTAATGCCTTGACAGAGACAAGCAGGGCTGAAGAAAATGCTGAGGGCAGCCCTATTCATCACACTTTTTGGGTCACGCACCTATGGTTCTCGCTGTTGGCACCCCTGCTCCTGGGTTCAACACCACTGACACCCAAGGCAACCAGGTTTCGCTGGCTGATTTTGCCGGCAAAACCGTTGTCCTCTATTTTTACCCCAAAGACGACACCCCCGGCTGTACCAAAGAAGCCTGTGGATTCCGCGACGCCTACGCCGACTACCAAAGCAAGGACGTGGTGGTGCTGGGGGTGAGCATGGACGACCAAGCTTCTCACCAAAAGTTCACCGAAAAGTACAACTTGCCTTTCCCCCTACTGGTGGATAGCAGTGGGGTGATTACCCGCGCCTACGATGTGGATGGGGGCGGCTATGCCAAGCGGGTGACCTACGTCATTGATGGCGAGGGCAAAATTGCCAAGGTCTACCAGAACATCAATACCGAAACCCATGCCCGCGATATTTTGGCGGATTTGGGTTTGTAGAAACGCTGCCTCTTTTCAGTACTCCTCGCTAGATCCCGGCCTTTGCGCATGAACGACGACATTCCGGTCGCCCGTCGCCAGTCCACTCCGGCGAAAAAAGCGCAAAGTTCGGTGCCTGCCCTGAGGTCCCGTCTAGTCTTGGGCCTGGTGCTGGTTGGGCTAGTGCTCCTGGCGGGTTGGGGGATAGAGAAGTTACCGGGATCCCAGCAGGCGGCGGATCCCCAAGTTCTGGAGGAAGCCGGTCAGCCCTCTCTGCCGCAGCCAACTGTGCAGAATGGGCGACCTTCTCTGTTGGGGCACTATGCCTATTCCGAAGCCCCTGCAGACAGCTTGCGGGTGGTGGGCAGCTACCGTGGTCGAGAGGTGCGCCTGCGCCAGGCGGCTGCCGAAAGTTACCTTCGCATGAGCGAAGCAGCTCAAGCTGCCGGGATCCGCCTTGTCCCCATTTCCGGGTTTCGCTCCATTGCGGATCAGGAATTCTTGTTTTTTCAATTGGCTCAATCCCGAGCCTTGCGACCCGAGGAACGAGCTGCGGTCAGTGCTCCCCCTGGCTACAGCGAGCACCACACTGGCTATGCCATCGACCTTGGGGATGCCGGGTTTCCGCAGTGGGATACTCAAGAAGCCTTTGAGACCACCCCGGCCTTCCAGTGGCTGCAGAGCAACGCGGCCCGCTTTGGCTTTGAGCTGTCTTTCCCCAGAAACAACCCTCAGGGGGTGAATTACGAACCCTGGCACTGGCGCTTTGTGGGCGACCGTGACAGCCTGGAGACCTTCTACGCTCCCCAAATCAAACCATTCCCAAATCAGCCCAATCAAACCGAGACCCCTACTCTCCCGTCTTCCAGAGGGAGAAGAGCTGGGAGTGAGGGCTGACTCCTTTGGGGAGAGAGGAAAGGGGGAGCTCCTTGGGACTACCGTCACGGCCCTCTCCCTTGCAGGGATCTCATTCCCCTCTTGAATGGGTTCACAAGCCTAAGCAAGCGGATGACGCGATTCGAACGCGCGACCGTCTCGTTGGCAACGAGAAGCTCTACCACTGAGCTACATCCGCGTCGGGAAATTTATGATGGCAAGTTTTGCGGTGGTTTGTCAAGTCAGGGATCCCTGGCGCATTTTGTTCCAGAATGAGAGAAGTTCATCTTTCTTTGCAGTTGCGCAAAGTCTGGGCGGGATCCCGGGCAGCGCCTGTTTGAGGGTATTGCTATGCGGGTAGCCATTATTGGGGCCGGATTGGCCGGGTTGGTGACGGCAGTCGATTTGGTTGAAGCAGGACACGAGGTGCAGCTCTACGAGGCGCGGCCTTTTGTCGGCGGCAAGGTGGGATCCTGGCAGGATGCCGATGGCAACCACATCGAGATGGGGCTGCACGTTTTTTTCTGCAACTACAGCAATTTGTTTGCCCTGATGAAAAAGGTGGGGGCCTACGAGAACCTGCTGCCCAAGCAACACACCCACACCTTTGTCAACCGAGGTGGGCAAACGGCCAGTCTGGATTTTCGCTTTCCCCTGGGGGCGCCTTTCAACGGCCTCAAAGCTTTTTTCACCACCGAGCAGCTCTCTTGGGCGGACAAGCTGCGCAACGCCTTGGCGCTGGGCACCAGCCCTTTGATTCGCGGCTTGCTGGACTATGAAGGGGCAATGCGGCAAATTCGCGCCTTGGATCGGATGAGCTTTGCCGATTGGTTTCGGCGGCATGGGGGATCCGAAGGTAGCCTGAAGCGGATGTGGAACCCGATTGCCTATGCCTTGGGCTTTATCGATACAGAGCAGATTTCTGCCCGCTGTATGCTGACGATCTTTCAGATGTTTGCCAGCAAAACAGAGGCCTCCAAGCTCAATTTCCTCAAGGGATCCCCGGACACCTATCTCACTCAGCCTATCGTCCGCTACATCCAAGCCCGTGGGGGCCAGATCCACACCCGCAGAGGGGTCAGCCGCATTGAAGTGAACGACTCTCCTCCCTACGCGGTGACCGGCTTGCTCTTGGCCAATGGAGAGCGGGTGGAGGCAGATGTGTACGTGTGCGCAGCGGCGGTGGAAGGGGCCAAGCGGCTGATCCCGGAAGTGTGGCGGCAGTGGCCTCAGTTCGACAACCTCTACAAGCTGGAATCCGTACCGGTGGCCACGGTGCAGTTGCGCTTCGATGGCTGGGTGACGGAGCTGAACCCCCAAGGCCAGGCCAAACGAGCCAGCCAACACCCAGAGGCTCTGGGTATCGACAATCTCCTCTACACCGCCGATGCCGATTTTTCCTGCTTTGCCGATCTGGCCCTCACCAGCCCCGCCGACTACTACAAGCCGGGCCAGGGATCTCTATTACAATGCGTGCTCACGCCGGGGGATCCCTTCATTTCCATGCCCAACGAGCAAATTGCCCAGCACGTGTTGCACCAAGTCCACGAGCTGTTTCCCTCATCCCGGCAACTGAACATGACCTGGTACAGCGTGGTGAAACTGGCCCACTCCCTCTATCGAGAAGCGCCGGGCATGGATCCCTACCGCCCACAGCAAAAGACCCCAGTACCCAACTTCTTTTTTGCCGGCAGCTACACCGCCCAAGACTACATCGACAGCATGGAAGGGGCCACCCTCTCCGGCCACCTGGCTGCTCAGGCCATTCTGGCTGCCCACAGGGATCCCTGATAGGAGCATGACTCTAGTCAATAATAAGCTCAACTATACTGAAAATAATGTATAATATGTTCAGTACGGATTA
>NZ_JANSHW010000157.1:0-2080 GCF_047461815.1 Synechococcus sp. R6-10 | reverse complement strand
AGGGGCCACCTGAGCAGCTCAGATCAATCGGCGGCTTCCCCGGACGGATTTAAGGGGGCTAATCCACAGGCAGCAAATTCAAGCGGAGCGGCAACCGGAGTTTTTCTGCGTCTTGCAGGAAAAAATGCTTGCAAGCCTACTTCCACGGAGCTGCCACAACTCGGAACGAGCCGACCAAAACAGCTTAGGCAGGAGGTGGAGAGGAAAAGGATGGGGGACTATCAACTTCAATGTAGCCTAACCCTCTCTTCTGGACGATGGTCCGTAGCTCCTGAATCAACTTTTGATCTTGGGAAGCGGTACGTGCTCCTGACTCGGCAGCCCATTCTTTCAAGCTTTGAATTTGGTCACGAGCGATGGCAGCTAGAGGAACCGTTTGGCGAATGGCGGTCAGGATATCTTCTTGGGTGAACTCGCGGGGTGGATCCTGATTAAAGGCCATGTGCATGGCATCGTAAATGGTCTGTTCAATTTCCGCCCCGCTGAAATCTTCTACAGCCATGGCCAGCTCAGTATAGGAGAAGTCTCGTACTCGGTTGGACCGTAGCCGTTGGACATGGACTCGAAAAATCTCTTCCCGCTCCCGTTGGTTGGGCAAATTGACGAAGAAAATTTCGTCAAACCGGCCTTTGCGCAGCAGCTCGGCCGGCAAGATGCGGACATTGTTGGCGGTGGCAACAATAAAAACGGGTTTGGTTTTTTCCTGCATCCAGGTGATCAGGCTGCCGAAGACCCGCTTGCTGGTGCCCGAATCCCCTGAAAACTCGCTGTTGACGCCGCCAAAGGCTTTATCCAACTCATCAATCCACAACACACAAGGGGCCATGGCTTCGGCAATTTGGATCATCTGGCGCACGCGGCTTTCGCTTTCGCCGACGATCCCGCCGAAGAGTCGCCCCACATCCAGCCTGAGCAAGGGCATGCGCCACTCGCGGGCTATGGTTTTGGCACATAGAGACTTGCCGGTGCCCTGGATCCCGGCCAGCAAAATGCCCTTAGGACTGGGCAAGCCATAGGCACGGGCCTGGGCACTAAAACTGTTGCGGCGCTGCCGAATCCAGGCTTTGAGGTTTTCCAGGCCGCCGACATTTTGCAAGGTCTCGGAGGGGTTGTAAAACTCCAGGATTTCCGTCTGGCGGATGTATTGTTTTTTCTCTTCCAGAACAAGGTCAATATCGCCCTCGCTGACCTTGCCCTTGGCGGCTAGGGCGCGGGCCAGGATCCGCTCAATGCGCTGCCGGGTCAGTCCTTGGCAGGCTCGAACCAGTTGTTCCCGCGCCGGGCCGCTTAGCTCCAGTTGACGGGCAGGGATCGCGCGGGTAATGATCCGCTCAATTTCGGCGATGCTGGGCAGGGGAAAATCATAGACCACAATTTCCTCGCGCAGCTCGGCAGGGACAACGGCTTCTTGGCCCAAGAGGATGATGGACTTGCGGCTGTGGCGGCTCTCTCTGGCCAGGGTTTTCAGGTAGCGGATGACGGGGTAATTGTCCGAGCGTTCCGGATTTCTCAGGGTGGGGTTTAGGTCTTTGAGAACACAAATAACCGCCTCGTCCTCTTTGATGGCGCCGATGCGGCCCAGAGCAGGCATCAATTGGCCTTTGTTTTGGCCGTTATCTGACCAGCCGGAGACGATATCCCAGATTAGGAGTTTGCGCTTGGGCTTGAGGGAATCGGCTAGAACTTGCAGGAGCTCCTCTGCCGGGGCTTCTTCGGGAGTAACCAGGTAGATCAAAGGGTAGCGGGCGCGAACCACTAAGTCCAGCAGTGTGAGGATGTCTTGGTGATTGCTGGCAAAGGCGAGATCTGAGGGACTCATGGATCCACTGAGAGCGGCTGTAGGTAGTGTAGCCAAGGGATCAGGCTAGGGATGGATGTCTCCGTCGGGGAGGATGGCCCCTTTCAAGTCGGCGAATTGATCCCAGCCGCGACTTAGTTTTGCGCCCCATAGGTTTGCCCCCTTTAGGTTCGTGCCACCCAGCTTTGCTCCCCTCAGGTCGGCCCTGCTCAGGTTGGCCACCGCCAGGCGAGCTTGAGGGGCACGGGCACGCACCGCTTGCAGCAGGGTTTGGTAATCGGC
>NZ_JANSHW010000156.1:0-20282 GCF_047461815.1 Synechococcus sp. R6-10 | reverse complement strand
CCCGTAATCACCACGCTCTTGCGCAACAGGGGCGGGTAGAGCCGCAGCGGCAGCCAAGGCACCCGAGCAAAGGGTTTCAACGAGCGCACCTCAGGGTAGTACAGCCACAGCAACCCCACTTCCAGCAGCAGCCCCACCACGGCAATGGGGGTCATCTGGGCAGCAAACTCCAGATAGCCGATCCCAGAGAAGGAGCCGATCAAAATATTCTGCGGGTTGCCGCTCAGGGTGGCGACGGATCCCAGGTTGGTGGCTGCCGCCAAGCCCAGCAGATAGGGAATCGGGTTTAACCCCAGCACCGTTGTGACCTGCAAAGTCAGGGGAGTAAACACCAGCGCCAGCGTGTCGTTGAGCAGGAAAGCCGAGAGCAGCCCGCTGCCGAACACCAGCATGATCAACAGGCCAAAGGGGCTGCGGCTCACCCGAATCAAGCCCAGCAAAGCCAACTGAAAAGCCCCCCCATAGGACAAGCTGGCATTTACCACCATCATGCTCAGGAGAAACACAATCGTGGTCGGGTCAATGGCTTCCCAAGCCTGCCGTAGCGACAAGGTCCCCAAGCCAATCAACAGGGCGGATCCCACCAGGGCGATGGTGGCCCGGTTCATACGCAACCTAGGCAGGGATCCCAGTCCCAACCCGACATAGCTCAAACCCAACACCAACCAAGACAGCCCCTGCACCCCCCGATCCCTCCCGCACTTCTTTCAGGATCCCTGATGGGTTCAGCCAATGGCAAAGGCTGGAGTTGAAACAGGCCCAACATTCCCGATACTCAATGAAGTCACAAATAAGTCACAAGAACCAATCATGGTCAGAAACCTTTCGGGATAGTCCAAAAGCTCCGCTGGATCAGCGCGTTTGCCTCGGCGAGCTGCAGACCGAGCAGAGGTGGCGAGAATATCCAAGGTCTGGCCATCGTTCGTAGGATAATGGGAGCCCGCAGACATTGAGTTACCCACCGTTCACTGAGGAGTTGTCCCCTTGGTCAAAGAACGCGTAGAGGTCATCGTCCCGGCCACCACCGCCAACTTGGGGCCAGGGTTCGACTGCATCGGTGCAGCCCTAGAGCTCTACAATCACTTCCATTTTCGCGAGATCCCTTCCGGCCTCAGCATCCACTACCGTGGCAGCGACCACATCAGCCAAAGCAAGGACAACCTGGTGTACCGGGCTTTTTGCCGCGCCTTTGAGCTGCTGAGTAAGCCTGTGCCGGGGGTAGAAATCGAAATTACCCTCAACGTGCCCCTGGCGCGGGGGTTGGGCAGTTCTGCCACCGCCATTGTCGGCGGCTTACTGGGGGCCAATGCCATTGGAGCACTCAACTTAGCTCCCGAAACCCTTCTACAACTGGCTATTGCCTTGGAGGGCCACCCAGACAATGTGGTGCCCGCCCTGCAGGGCAGTTGTCAGCTTTGTGTGCAGGGACAGCAGGGGCAATGGGTGTTTTGTCCCGTGGAGTGGCATGAGAGCATTGGCATCCTGGCTGTGGTGCCCAACTTTAAGCTTTCCACCCAAGCGGCCCGCGAGATCCTGCCCAAATCCGTCAGCTTGGCGGATGCAGTTTTTTCCAGCAGCCATCTGGGCCTACTCATCCGCAGCTTGCAGTCGGGGCGGGTGGACTGGCTGAAGGTGGCTCTGCAGGATCGGCTGCACCAGCCGGCGCGTATGGAGCTGATCACTGGGTTCAAAACGGTTCAAGCTGCAGCCATGGCTGCCGGAGCCTATGGGGTGGTGATCAGCGGAGCCGGCCCCACTCTTCTGGCCCTCTGTGCTCCCGAGAATCGGGAACGGGTGGGATCCGCGATGGTCAGCGCTTGGGCGCAGTTGGATATTGAAGCGGAGGCCAAACTGCTCAACCTGGACCGGCAGGGAGGACGGGTGGTGATCCACTCCCAGCCGTCTGGATAGGAAACTCCCTCTCCAGTCGGGGAGCTACCCTGCTGCCGGGAAGCCATCTTGCAGCAGCAACACCAAGGGCGGAAGAAATAGCCAAGCCGCCACCATCAAGGACGCCACTGCCGCCATCAACACCGCTGCCGCCGCGCAATCTTTGGCGATCTCGGCCAGGAGATGGTACTTGCTGCCCAGGGTGAGATCCACCACTGCTTCCAGAGCGGTATTCACCAGCTCCAGCGCCATCACCAAACCGCTGGTTAGGCTAATCACGGCCATTTCCAGGGCGCTCAGCTGCAGGCCCAGCCCAAGGCCAAAGGCCATCACCGCCATCACCATGTGAATGCGCAAGTTGCGCTGGGTGCGGATGGCATAGACCAAGCCCTTGCCCGCGTAGTAGAAACTTTTGCCCAAGTTGTCGGCCACTTGCCAAGAGGGGGGGCGTCGCCAGGGATCCCTTCCCAAAGGCTCGGCACTGGCTGCCCGATCCGCCTCAGATGGCTGCGCTGGGTCTCTGGAATGGACGCGCCGCCGGAACACCGCCAGGCGAGAACGCTCCGGCAACCGACTAGGGCTGTTGGCCATGGGCCACCTCCCCATCCAGTTGGATGGCTGCGAGCAACTGTCGCTGTTGCTGCAACATGCGCTGCAGGGACAGTTCATCCGGGTGATCCCACCCCAGCAGATGGAGCAACCCGTGGCTGGCCAACCAGGCCAACTCTTGCGAGAGACGATGCCCCTGCGCTTTGGCCTGTGCGCGGGCGGTGGGCACCGAAATCACAATATCCCCCAGTAGGCGTACCCCCGTTATGTCTTGGATCCCAAAGGGGGCAAGCATCTCCTGTGCGGCAAAGGCCAGCACGTCGGTAGGCTCGTCGAGGTGGCGAAACTCGCGGTTGAGCTGGCGGATGTGCTCATCGGAAGTGAGGCAAAGGCTGAGCTCGCATGGCTCCTGGACTCCCAGCTCTTTCAGCCAGATCTCAAACCAATGACGCCAAGTGGCTTCTTCAACCGGGCTGGGGATGTTGAATTGCAGATAGAGATCTAGAGATCCATCCATGCGGGCCTCACTCACACCACGCCCCCTATTCTACTAGTTTGCCCGGATTGGGCCAGGTTTTGTTTCTCTGCTCCGCAAGCTGCTGCAGCACCTGTCGCAGTCGATTCTCCAACAGATGGCAGCCTGAGTCCAAATCCTCTGTCGGGAACAGATCCCCGGCAATGCCCACTGCCCAGGCCCCTGCTTGCAGGTATTCCGCTGCCTTGGCCAAGGTGACTCCCCCGGTGGGGATCAACGGCAGGGATCCCAGCACCGATTGTAAATGGCGCAGGTAGCGGGATCCCCCCATGCTCTCCACCGGAAACACCTTTACTGCCGTTGCCCCCGCCTGCCACGCCCTCCAGATCTCGCTGGGGGTGAGGGCACCGGGCACGATGGGCAGCCCCACCTCCCGACCCCAGCGGATGACTTGCTCATCGGTTAAGGGGCAAACGCAAAACTGGGCTCCTGCCTGCCAAGCCTGCTCCGCCACCTGCCGATCGAGAACAGTGCCCACCCCTATCCAACACTGCGGGTGGTCTTGCCGCAGTTGGGCAATCAACTCCAGGTATTGGGGAACTTGCGTGGTGATTTCAATGTGGCGGATCCCGGCTCGGATGGCCAGCATGGCTCCCTCGAGAGCTTGGGCTGGGCTGGCCCAGAGGCGGATCACGGCAATCAGCGGCTGCTGCCACAGATGGAGTAGCCAGGGGTGCTGTGACCCTTTCCCGAAACCGCACTCAAAATCCTCGAATACCATCTGTGGGGAAATACCCTCTCATCGGTTTCTCATCTTTGCCAGATGTTGAGGTCGCTGTCGCTCGCCGGTGGGTTGGGCTGCCCACCATCAGACCCATGAGATCCAAAGGTTAGTACGAGCCTAACAGCGGTGTGGTTATTTCAAACAGGTTTGAGACAGTTCCCGGTTGCCCCTCGCCCCTAACCCTTCTTTCCCTGGGAGAGGAAAGTCAAAACAAAGAAACGAATAGTTTCACTGCTCCTGAGAGTGACGCCGCTGTGTCGCCAGGGTCTTTTTCTTATGTCCTGTCGCTTCTTTCTATTTCTTGTCAAGCAGCCATAACCGGCAATAGCCAGCTCAGGCCCGATTCAGATCCGTGGGGATCTTTGTATCCTTAGGGTCGATGGGTCAGTCGCAGAGGGTGTGAGGAGTGACGAGTCTCAGTCGTGGGGCACACAGGCTAAAAGGGTGGATAGCGCTCGGATTGCTCACCCTCTTGCTGTTGGGGGGACTGGGGGGGGTTGCCCCGTCTCAGGCGCAGAATGTCAACCAATTGCAACAGCGGCAGCAGCAGATCCAGCAACAAATCCAGAGCACTCAGCGCCGCTTGGGAGAACTGCGCCAAGCAGAAGAAGAAGCCCGCCGCCGCATGGGATCCCTGCAGCAAAACATTCGACAGACCGAATCCAGCCTTCGCGACAATCAGTATCGTCTGGAACAAGCCCAGAAAGCCCTGGAGCAAGCTCAAAAGGAGCTACAGGAGCTGGAAGACCGCCTGAGACGGCAGCAACAGGGCACGGCTGCCCGTTTGCGCTACATGCAGCGACAGGGGGCCGAACATTGGTGGGCTTTGCTGCTCACCAGCCGTGACTTGAACGAGTTTTTCGACCGCCGCCACCAACTGCAACTGTTGATCGAGGCGGATCGGCAGTTGATCCAAGAGCTGCAAGCAATGGCCAAGGAGGTGGATCAACAGCGCATTGCTCTGGAGATGCAGCGCAACGAGATCTCTTTGATTTTGCAGGAGCTGGCCGCCCAGAAGAACCAACTGCAGCAGCAGGCGGTCGCCCAAGAGCAGCTGTTGAGCCGCTTGGCCAACGAACGCGCGGCCTATGAAGCAGCCCAACGGCGGCTGGAAGCCGATTCCCAACAGTTGACTCTCCTCATCCAGCAACTGATCGCCCAGCAGGCCCAACAGCAGGGGGGCAGGGATCCCGTTCAAGGGACGGGCCGATTCATCGCTCCGGTGCGCGGGCCGATCACCAGTGGCTTTGGCTGGCGGGTTCACCCCATCTACCGCAGTCGCCGCTTTCATGCGGGGATCGATTTTGGTGTGCCCACCGGCACTGCGGTGAGAGCCTCCGACCGGGGCACCGTCATCTACGCCGGCTGGTACGGCGGCTATGGCTACACGGTGATTGTGAATCACGGCGGCGGCATCACCACCCTGTACGCCCACAACAGCCGCGTTGCCGTTGGGGTAGGCCAGCAGGTACAGCGGGGGCAAGCAATTGCTGCTTCCGGCTCCACCGGCCTCTCCACCGGGCCCCATGTTCACTTTGAAGTGCGCGTCAATGGCCAACCGGTGGATCCCCGCCGCTACCTGTGAAGCAAAGCCTCCGTCGGCAACAGCTTCAGGGATCCCGCCTGCAATGTCCACCGCACATCGGCAATGGAGGACAGCTCCTCCGGGTCGTGGGAAACCACCAACACCGTCCAGGTGGACTTTAGCCGAGCCAACAGCTCGATCAACTGCCGTCGCACCGACCAATCCAATCCTGCCGTCGGCTCATCCAGCAACAGCAAAAACGGGCCACGGATCAACTGGACGGCCAGGGCCAAGCGCCGCTGTTGCCCGCCGCTGAGGCGGTTTGGGGAGGTATGTAGAGGGATCCCTTCCAATCCCACCTGTCTGAGGGCGTTTTCGATCTCTTTTCTCTGTAGCTCTGGATAACCAAAGCGCATTTCCTCCAGCACCGTCAAGCCGCAAAAGTGGCGCTCTGGAAACTGAAACACCAACCCCGCCATGCTGCGCAAGCGGTTGGGGGAAAGTTCTGCCCCTCCCCAGGTAATCCGTCCTTGGGTGGGCCGCGCCAAGCCAGCCAAAATCTCCAGCAGGGTGCTCTTGCCCGCCCCACTTTTGCCCACGATCAGCCCCAACTGGTTCAGGCCCAACTCAAAGGAAAGATCGTTGAGAATGGGCTGGGAAACGCCTGCCGGATGGTAGGAAAGATGCTGAACTTGCAACATGGGGGGCAAAAGAGGGGGATGCTGTCGTTATTTTGGCACCGGAAGATCCCCCCGCGACAGCTATGGCCCCTCTTCAGCAAGTAGGTTGAAGCTTTGGAAACCCCTCCATCTGGGGGTAGATTGGGCTAGTCTAAAGGTAGTGTAAATTATCGCCCGGGTCATCCCAATGGCGCAGCCCTCTTCTACAGATTCTCCGTCGGTTGGCGTTCGCGCAAGCGTTGCGGAGCAACAGGGATCCTCCCCCAGCTATACCCGCCTGGCCATGCGCAACATGGTGCGCAAAGGCAAGACCTCCCTGCTGCACTTCACCCTGACGGCGGTGGGGTTGGTGGCCCTGCTGGTGGGGCTGGCCTACCTGTTTCACTAAGTTCTGTTAAGTTCCGTGGGCGGGTTCTGGCCATACTCTCCTGCGGCTGTTCCTCGGCCGGGAAAGATACACGCTGAGGGGTCTTTCTTGTTACACTCCATGTCCCTTTTTAAGCTTTTCCCAAGGTTAGTGTTAGGAAGGAACAAGCAGCAATGGCTCCTACGGTTCGAGCGCACGGCAATCCCGGCTGCTGAAACGCCAACCTTTGGCTTTTGGATTTTGGCCTATGCAAACTTCGCCAGACCTCACCTCCGCTCGTTCTGTCATTCGCCTGCTGCTGTTCGCCAAGAGTCGAGCTGTTGTTGCCGAGCTTGAGGAGCATCTGCGCCAGCACATCCAGGGGTTGCCCGGCCAATACCCTGCTCAACTGGAAGTGGTGCCGCTGGAGGAGCACCCCTACCTGGCAGAGCATTACAAGCTGGTGGCCACTCCGGCTCTGGTCAAGGCTGAGCCCTTGCCCGCTCAAGTTTTGGCGGGCGCAGACTTGGCGACGCAGTTGGAAGTGTGGTGGCCTCGTTGGCAAGGCCAAGCGGCTTTGGCCGCCCATGGACCTACGGTCCGCTTCCGCGAACAAGAAGGAGCAGGACGGGATCCCGCCTCCCCTCCGACCACCGAGGCACTGTTGCAAATGTCGGAAGAGGTGTTTTTGCTGCGGCAGGAGCGGGCCCAATTGCGGGAGCAGTTGGACTTCAAAGATCGCGTTCTGGCCATGCTGGTGCATGATTTGCGCAGTCCCCTGACGGCCACGGCTCTGGCGGTCGAAACCCTGCAGCAGGGGCGCGAGGGATCCCTGGACAAAGCGCTGGAACGGCAGTTGTTCGACCATGCCCGCCAGCAACTGCGCAAGATGGACAGCATGATCACCGATATCCTGGAGTCGGCCCGTGGCGCTGCCTCGGAGCTGAGGATTCGAGCCGTAGAAACCCAGTTGCCCGGCTTGTGTCAGGCGGTGATCGAGGAGCTATGGCCGCGCATTCAAGGCAAGCGGCTGCAGTTTCAAGCGGATATTCCCGTGGATCTGCCCTCTGTTCACGTGGATCCCGACAAGATCCGCCAAGTTCTGTTCAACCTGCTGGACAACGCCATCAAGTACACCCCCGCCGGGGGATCCATCCGCCTCGATGTCCTCCATCGCACCAGCCAAAAGGTGCAGGTGACCGTCAGCGATACCGGCCCTGGGATCCCGGAAGCCGACCAAGAGAGCATCTTCTCCGATTCTGTCCGTCTGTCCCGGGATCAACAGCAGGAGGGCTATGGCATCGGCCTTTCCCTCTGCCGACGGATCGTGCGCGCTCACTACGGCCAGATTTGGGTGGAGTCTTCCTTGGGCAAAGGCAGCAGCTTTCATTTCACTTTGCCCGTGTATCGGCTCTGCAAGGGCTAGCCGGGAGCTGGCTCCCCATGGGTGTGAGCCCCCTCAGAGAGAACAGATCTGACGGTTTTCCTGGACTTGGCAAAAGCGCTCCGCGCCGCTTCCGCGACTATTCCCAGCCCCTCTTCCAGAGGGAAAGGGGGGTCACGGATCAACCTAAGTTTTTAAAACGACTCTGAGTGGATGCTCTGGCAACAGGGACTCATCCTGCCTTTGGCGGGGTTGTTGCTAGGCTTCGTGTCGCGAGGACGGTTTGATGGGCGTTTTGCAATCTAGGTCAGGGCAGGTTGGCCAATTTGTGGGTTTAATGTGGGTTTAATTAAGCCAAGCTCACCGGAGTGGAGTCGGTGAAACTGCCAGCAGTGTCTGTCAGAAGTATGGTGTTAAGGCAATCGTTCTTATGACCAGAGCAAGGGAGAGGAAAGGCACCGATCCATCCGCGCTAGCGGGCCGTAGGCCTTTGCCAGAGAAGTCGCGGGATCCCCGCCGCCCTCCACAACCTGCCAAGAACGCCGTCCCGCCTCCAGAGGGGTCAAAGCCGCAAACAGGTTCTGGTCGCCTGCTTCCTGCCCCTAGGGGATCCCTATTGGTTTCCCGTCCTCAACCGCTGCGTCTTGCTCGCCAGAAAGCCATTGCTCGTCTGCGCCAACGGGCTGCCCGGCCTCGCCGCTTGAGACGTTCTCCATCTCTCGGGCAAGTGTTGCTCAGGGGACTGAGCTTAAGTCTCATCCTGGGCCTGACGATGGCGGGCCTCTCGCAACTGCTGCAATCGACCACCGCTGGCCGGACAGAACAGTCCACGACGCAGCTTGGGGATCCTCCCCCGCCGGCATTGCCAAGTGACATTCTGCGGGGAGAAGCGATCCCGGCTTTGCAGGAGCGCTTGGCCGCTTTGGCCGACCAACCGGGCTTGACGGCAGGGGCTCTGTTCTGGGAGGTGGAAACTGGCGCCTTTGCCGGGGTTAGGCCGGATCAGGCTTTTCCTGCCGCCAGTGTGATTAAGATCCCCATTCTCTTGGCTTTTTTCCAGGCTGTGGAAACCGGACAGGTGCGGCTGGATGAACAGCTCACTCTGCGGGAAGATCTCAAGGGAGGGGGAGCTGGTGTGTTGCAAACCCGACCCCTCGGATCCCAGGTTTCTGCTTTGGAAGCGGCCACCCTGATGATCACCCTCAGCGACAACTTCGCCACCAATCTGATCATCGATCGCCTGGGTGGGCAGGAGGCTCTCAACCAAAAATTTCGGCAGTGGGGACTACAACACACGCAAATTTCATGGTGGCTACCGGATCTGGAAGGCACCAACACCAGCAGCCCGCGCGACATGGTTTGGCTGCTCAGCCAGGTGGAACAGGGGCGCATGTTGAACCGCCGCAGCCGCGACCGCTTTTTGGATATTCTCTGGCGCACCCAACGGCTCTCCTACTTCCGGCCCAATCTGGGCCAAGAGGTGCGCATTGCCCACAAAACGGGAACCTTGAGCTCCGTGGTGGGGGATGCCGGGATCCTGGATTTGCCCAACGGGCGGCGCTATGTGGCGGCGGTGTGGGTGAAGCGAGAAACCCCCAACGATCCCAGAGCCGAAGGGCTGATCGCCAGCTTGTCGCAAGCAGCCTACGAGTTCTGGTCTGCTCCTGGATCCGCCCCGCCATCCCGAACAGACACCACCGGCAGCCCGCAACCCTGAGTCCCCCACTCCGCAAATCTTTCCATATTGCTACGCAACGCTTACGCGAACGCAGTAGCAGTGCGGAGCACTATTCCAGGCAGAGCACAAATGCCAGAGTGGAGAAACAGGCGTTGAGGGAAAACGATATTGCTACGCAACGCTTACGCGAAGGGGCACCTGGTCAGCATCAACCCCACCACCGGAGAGGAATTGGCTCGCTACCCCGTTTTCGACGCTGGGCAGATCCAAAGCTGTATCGCCCAAGCCCACGAGCGGTTTCAGAGCTATCGTCGGATCCCGTTTGCTCAGCGATCCGCCTGGCTGAAGCGGGTGGCAGGGATCCTGGAGGAGCGCAAAGCGGAGTTTGGCCGCCTAATCAGCCTGGAGATGGGCAAAACCTTGGCCTCTGCCGTTGCGGAAGTGGAAAAATCCGCTTGGGTTTGTCGCTACTATGCCGCGGAGGCAGAGGGATTCTTGGCCGAGCGCTCCATATTGCTACGCAACGCTTACGCGAATGCCACCGGTGCGGAGCACTTTGCCAGCCGCAGCGGGATCCGCTACCAGCCGCTGGGGGTGATTTTGGCAGTGATGCCCTGGAACTTTCCCTTTTGGCAGGTGTTTCGCTGTGCAGCCCCGGCCCTGATGGCGGGCAATACCCTCTTGCTGAAACATGCTTCCAACGTGCCCCAATCGGCTTTGACCCTAGAGCAGATCTTTCGGGAGGGGGGATTTCCGCCAGGGGTCTTTCAAACCCTGCTGATCACAGCAGCCCAGGTGGCAGAGGTGGTGGCGGATGAACGGGTGCGGGGGGCCGCCCTCACCGGCAGCGAAGCCGCCGGCTCCAGCCTGGCCCGTTTGGCCGGTCAACATCTGAAAAAAACAGTGCTGGAACTGGGAGGGAGCGATCCCTTCATCGTGCTGCCCAGCGCCGATCTGGAGGCAGCAGTCGCCACAGCGGTCACGGCCCGTCTGATCAACAACGGCCAATCCTGCATTGCCGCCAAACGATTTATCTTGCACAGGGCTATCGCCGAACCTTTCACGGCTGCCATGACGGAGCGATTTCGCCGGCTCAAGGTGGGGGATCCCTTGGATCCGCAAACCGATGTGGGGCCTCTGGCTACCCCCAGCATTCTGCAAGAGGTGGATGGACAGGTGCAGGCTTTGGTGCAGGCGGGGGCCAAAGTTCACATCGGTGGCTCCCCCTGGGGAGGGAATTTTTACCCGCCCACAATCCTGAGCGACATCCCCCCGGATCATCCGGTGGCCCACCAGGAGGTGTTCGGGCCGGTGGCGCTGCTGTTCACCGTCCCGGATGTGTCGGCAGCCATTGAGCTGGCCAACAACACGCCCTTTGGCCTGGGCGCCAGCGCCTGGACAACCGATCCAGAGGAACAAGAGCGCCTGCTGGAGGAGCTGGAGGCGGGATCCGTGTTCATCAATGGCATGGTCAAGTCCGACCCGCGCCTTCCCTTCGGCGGCATCAAACGCTCAGGGTATGGACGGGAACTGAGTCGGGAAGGGATCCTGGAATTTGTGAATGTCAAAACCATTTGGGTGAAGTGATGGCGGAGACTGCTCAAAGGGATCCCCAGCCGGCGACGGATCCTGTAATCAAGCTGGATCAGTTCCTCAAGCTGGCGGGGGTTGTTCCCACCGGCGGGCAGGCCAAGCAGCTCATCCAAGCGGGGCAAGTGCGGGTGAATGGTGAGGTGGAAACCCGGCGGGGACGCAAGCTGCGCCCTGGGGATGAAGTGGCCGTGGGAGGTGGAGTTTGGCGAGTGCGCCTGGATAAGACCCCAAAGTCAGATCAGTGAACGGGTCAGTGCAACCGGATCAAAAGAAGCATGGCCAAAGCCCCGATTCCCCCTGCCACCGCAAACTGCCATTCCAGCCCCCACAGCAGGCAGGCAACTCCGGCCAGGATCTGGATCCCACCGGTGATCCAGTAGGGGAGGCGCGGCGGATCCACCAAGCCGTTGAGCCAGTGACCCAGCCCCATTTGCCACAGCCAAAACACCCCCAGGTATGGGCTCAAAGCTGCCAAAGGGGTACGCCCGACAAAGGGCAGCACCGAGAGGATCATGCCCTGGGCGATCACCAGCGTCCACACCAAACCCACAAAGTAGAGGTGGGCCAGTCCGGCTGTTCGAAACTCCGGCAGCCTGGTCTGCCGCACCATGTAGCCCAAGCCAACCAGGGAAATCACCAACCACAGCCAGTTGATGTTGGCCTCTTGGTGAAACTGGGTGGCAGCAAACCCAATCCCCAAAAGGACGGCCCAAACCAGGTACACCCGCCGACAAATGTTCCAGAAGGGAAGAGGGGATCCCAGGGGTTCCATTTGCATGGCCTTCACCTAATCGACGACGACAATGCGGCCCACCATGCTGGGGTGGATATCGCAGAAATATTCCTGGATCCCAGCTACTTCGAACACCACCGCTTTGCTCTCGTTGCGACTTAGCCGTCCCGTCCCTTGAAACTGCGCTCCCTCCACAGGAGTAGCCGTGTGGGGGGTGGAATCCAGGTTGGTGAAGGTCACCTTGCCCCCCCGCTTGAGGGTAACCTCCGAGGGCAGGTATTGAAACCCCCGAATGATTACCTCTGCTGCCGCCGTTGCCTCGACAGGATCCCGCTCCGCAACGGAGCTGGCTTGTCGCCACCGATCCACGGCCAAGATGGCCCCCGCATTGAGCAGGGATCCCAGTCCACTCAGCAACAGCAGCCGCCGCGTCATTGGCATAGGGCTTTCTCCACACAGGTTAGGAAGCGAAAAAAAGCTGAGGCGTTCAGAAGAAGGCGATTGCGACAGCGGTGTGGAACACCTTGACCTCCAAAGAACCTCCAAAGATCTCCAAACCCCAAGATCCTACAGAGGACGTTGGAAGGCTTTGGAGATCAGCGCCGGTGGGGGTTCTACACCTTGCTGTCGCCGGGGGTTGGCGGCTTTAGCTGGAAGTCATCGCCGGCAGGGGTTTTACACCTTCAGGATCCAGCGCTCCCGAGTCTCGGCGCTGACAAAGGGGGCAGGCACCACCAGAATGCTGGGATCAAGGCTGTGGAACACGGCCCGGATTGCAGTGGCATGGGCAACTTCGTTGGGGCCAATGGTGCTGGCGGCAGCCACCAGGTCTTTGTTGGAAAGCTGGGTAAACGCGTCGTTGTAAGCCAAGGCTGCATCAAACTCCAGAGCCAGGGCCAGCTTGGCAATGTTGGCATCGGAATCGAGATTGCCTTCTTTGTTGTCGATGTAGGTGGAAAGGTCGTAGCTATCCCGGGCCCGAGAGGGGATCCCTCCCAGTTGCCGCACGGCACCCGCCAGCAGATCCCGATGCTGCTCGTGATCCTTCAGGTTCTTGGTGGCCACTTCCAACACGATCTTGCCCACCTCAGTATTGCTCAACTTGCCGGCAGCGGTTTTGTAGGCCCAGATTGCCTGCTGTTCCAAGTCAATGGCCGCGTTGAGGATGGCGATGTCGGCAGTGTTGGACTGGGCGGCACCGGGCAGGGTGCGCAATCCAATTGCTCCACCTACACCCGCCAGCAAACCAGCCAACAACAAGCTGCGGCGGGAGGTTGCAGGGCTGGGATCCCATTCGGCGGCCAATTGAGGCAGAGCGAAGGGAGTCTTTGCAGTCTTCATCTCAAGTCTCCTGTCTCGAAAGATGGCAACCAACCTTCAGGGGCTTGCTCTGGGTCGGGCAATTCCCTCTGGCCTGGTCTGATGGAGATACGCCGTGGATGCCGCCGCGGATGCCTGAGGGAAGAGATTTTCGTGGTCAAATAGCCATGAAATGCCTCCTCGAACTCCCCTCTCCCTCTGGGAGAAGGTCCGGGCTATCTTAAAAGCGTGTCCAACGGCTCCAGTGGGGGCCAGCATTCGGTCGGTAGTGTCGTTATCCATCCATGCGATTCTGGGCGTGAACCTGCACCTTGCTCTGCCGGAGGCCAGCCTACAGAGCTACGCCACCTGGATTGAGGCGCGTATTCGGGAGGGTCAGGGCGCTCAGGTGGTTACCTGCAACCCGGAAATGATCATGCAGGCGCAGCGGGATCCCGCCTTTGCCCAGGTGCTGCAAGCGGCGGAGCTGGTGATCCCCGATGGCATTGGGGTGGTGTGGGCCCTGCGGCGGCAGGGGATCCGCGTCCAGCGGGTGCCGGGGATCGAGCTGGCAGAAACCCTGATCCCGTTGGCGGCAGAACGGGGGTGGCGCTTGGCCTTGGTGGGGGGAAGGCCGGAAGTCAACCGGGCAGCAATTCGATATTGGCAAGCCCAGTGTCCTGCTTTGGCCCTCTGGGGCTACCACGGCTACTTCTCTAGCGAGGAAGAAAAAGAGCTTCTGCAAGCTCTCCAGGAATTTCGACCGCAACTAGTGTGGGTGGGGCTGGGATCCCCGCGGCAGGAGCTGTGGATCCAAAAGTGGCGTCCCCTTTTGCCCCAAGCCATCTGGATGGGGGTGGGGGGCAGCTTGGACATTTGGGCCGGCCAAAAACGGCGAGCGCCCCGTTGGTGGCGTGACCATCACCTGGAATGGTTGTATCGTCTCTATCAGGAACCCTGGCGCTGGCGACGCATGTTAGCTCTGCCCAGCTTTGTCTGGCGAGTGCTGTGGGATCCCTCTTCTCGTTTGCGCCCCTAGTCTGCCGGCGCTCTCTCCCTCCTCTGTCTAGGCGCTTACTATGGTGATCGGTCAGCACATCGGCTATCCTCCTCGCTTACACCGTTGGGCGGGTACGGCTCCGACCCCTCATCCCCCTGCCCCAGCCCATCCAGAGGCCACCCTGGGCTTTTACAGCAGCACCCAATCCGGATCCCTGCAAGCCCCGGCCAGCATGGTGTCCTTGCGGGGCGTGAGCAAGGTCTTTCCCAACGGCAACTTAATTTTTCAGGATGTGAACTTGGAGGTGCGCCGCGGCGAGTTTGTGTTCGTAACTGGGGTCTCCGGGGCGGGCAAGTCCACCCTGCTGCGGCTACTCTACGGGGCGGAACAGGCCACCGAGGGCACGGTCATCGTCGATCAAGTCTGTCTCTTTTCTTCTGAAGGGCGGCGGCGACCCTACCGCATCCCACCGCGTCCGCTGGCCATGTTGCGGCGGCGCTTGGGGGTGGTTTTCCAAGATTATCGCCTTCTGGCCAACCGCACCCTGGCAGAAAATGTGGCCTTCGTGCTGCGCGCCCAAGGGCTGTCCCCCGCAGAAATCCGCCGTCGCATCGGGCCGACCCTAAAGATGGTGGGGCTGACCGAAAAGCGAGATCACTTTCCCCATGAGCTTTCGGGGGGGGAACAGCAGCGCCTCAGCCTGGCCCGGGCCATTGTCAACATGCCGGTGCTGCTGCTGGCGGACGAGCCAACAGGAAACCTAGATCCGGAAAACTCCCTCTTGGTTCTCCAGATTTTGGAGCGGCTCAATTCCTTTGGGGTGACCGTCATCATGACCAGCCATGACCCCTATCTGGTGGAGCGGGCCGGCCACCGGGTGGTGCGCATGGAGGGAGGGCGCCTGTATGATCTGCGCTGAGGGCTGCCGGGATCCCTAGTTTGCTCTTCACAAGCTTTTTGAGATCCCGGAGAGCAGCTTTGCCGGTTGCATCAGCAGACCGTAGGCCCTAAGCCAGCCGCATCAGCACAACAGCGGCACCGCCCGCGGCGACTTGTCAAGCCAGCCCGACCAGTTACATCAGCGGGTCGTGGGCCTTACTCGCGCAGACCCTCAGGTTGGGTTTCCAGAAGCTCCTCCCCTAGCTGATGAGCGGCAGCCACCATATTTTTCAGTGCGGGGATCACCTCCTCCCAGCGGCGGGTCTTGAGGCCACAATCGGGATTAACCCAAGTTTGCTCCACAGGCAAGTGGGCCAGTCCTGTGCGCAGCTGCTGCAGGATTTGCTCAACGCTCGGCACCGCAGGGCTGTGGACATCGTAAACGCCGTTGCCCACCTGGTGACGATACCCAGCCTGGGCAATTTGCAGCAGGGTTTTGTTGTTGCTGCGGCTGTTTTCAATGGAAAGCACGTCGGCATCCAGCCGCTCAATGTGCTCGATGATGTCCCCAAACTCTGAGTAGCACATGTGGGTGTGAATCTGGGTTTCCGGCTTGGCCCCGCCGGTAGCTAGGCGAAAGGCATCCACTGCCCAGCTGAGGTATTCTGGCCAGCGTTCTTTTTTCAGAGGTAGCCCCTCCCGCAGTGCCGGCTCATCCACTTGCACCATCACCGCTCCAGCCGCTTCCAGATCTGCCACTTCGGCTCTCAAGGCCAGGGCAATCTGCAAAGCCTGCTCCCGCCGGGGAATATCAACACGGGGAAAGGACCAGTTGAGCATAGTCACTGGCCCCGTGAGCATGCCTTTCACCGGCTTTTGGGTGTGGGACTGGGCTACTTGGAATTCCCGCACTGTCATGGGTTGGGGGCGAACCACGTCGCCGTAGAGAATGGGAGGGCGCACGCAGCGGCTGCCGTAACTCTGCACCCAGCCGTGTTCAGTGAAGGCAAAGCCTTCCAGCTTCTGGGCAAAGTACTCCACCATGTCGGTGCGCTCAAATTCCCCATGCACCAACACATCCAGGCCAATCTCTTCTTGAATGCGGATGCACTTGGCAATCTCAGCGTCAATGGCTGCTTCGTACTCCGCCTGCGAAACCTCCCCTCTTTTGTACTTAGCTCGCCACTGCCGCACCTCTGGAGTTTGGGGGAAGGAGCCAATGGTGGTGGTGGGCAAAGGTGGTAGCTGAACCTGCCGACTTAGGCGCTGCTCGTAGGGCAGGAATCGCTCGAAGTCCTGGAGCTTGAGGTTGGCCAAAGCCTGGCGCACTTGGGGGTTGGGGGGGCTAAACTGCGCAAAGCTCTGCCATTGCTGCTGGATTTCCGCCTGCTGGGCAGCAGTGTCTTCGCCGTTGAGGGCTCGCGCCAGGAGAGCTACTTCGGCCAGCTTCTGTTCGGCAAAGCTGAGGACATTTCTGAGGGGTTCCGGCAACTGGGCTTCCAGAGCAGCGTCGTGGGGCACAAATTGCAACGAAGCGGAAGGCTGCACCCGTAGGTTGGGAGCTACCCCCTGCAGCTCCCGCAGGCTGGCCAAGACGGTCTCAGGCTGAACCTTCCAGACATTCCGAGCGTCCACTACGCCAGCACCTAGGATCTGGTCAGCCGGAAAGCCATAGGTTCTTACCAGATCCAGGGTGTGGCCACGGGTAAAGTCAAGGCTAATGCCGGCCACCGGCAGTTGCACCACCCAGGGGTAAGTCTCCCCCAGGTCATCGAAGTAGGTGACCAAGTGGACAGGGATCCCGGCGGTTGCCAACTGGCGGTAGCTCATTTCCACAGCTTCCCGCAGGCCACTTCCCTGGCTGGTAACCAAAATGGGATCGTGAATCTGGACTTCTGGGATCCCCAGCTGTTTTAACTCCTGGAGGAGATCCCGGTACAGAGGAAGGAGCTTTTCCAAGTCCGCCCGCAGATCCCCAGATCGCTGGCTAAGGCAGAGCAAAGTCACTGGACTGAGGACAACGGGGCTGGTGCGCTCCCCTAGGATCCCTTGGGCCCGCCGAACTCTTTCCAAAAAATCCCCAAAGTTAGGACTGGGATCGGCTTCCGGCTCAATTTCGGGTACCAAGTAGTGGTAGTTGGTGTCAAACCACTTGGTCATTTCCAAAGCCGGCAGGCCCTCCCGCCCCCGCGCCATGGCAAAGTAGCGGTCTAAACCCGACAGACCTCGGAACCGAGAGGGGATCAGCCCCAGCCAGGTGGCCCAGTCCAGTACATGGTCGTAGAGAGTCTGATCCCCTACCGCAATGTGATCAATCCCAGCTTGTAGCTGAGTCTGCCAGGCTTGAGTCTCCAAATCCCAAAAGGTAGCCAGCAGAGCCTCTGACCCTAGGGCACCACTCCAAAAGCCTTCCAAAGCTTTTTTGAGCTCGCGGCGCTTGCCCATGCGGGCATACCCCAATGTCATGGTTTGTGCAGTCATGTTGTGTGCCATCCCAAATACTGAGTTTTCTAATTTTCCTGCGTTCAATTCGCCCTCAACTGGGATCCCGCCCGCCAAGGAAGAAACCGGCTGTTCCTCTCTTGCCTCTGGAACCCCAACAAAACACTGCCTTTTGCGCAAAAAAGATACTCAACGCAGCCAGCGATCGCAGTGGCTACTTGCCAGCCTACCAATTGAAGTCAGGAAGCCTGACATCTCACTCTTTCCTTCGCGTAGGCGGGCTGTAGATCTTGATAGATCTTGGTGCAACAGCACCCAAAATTTACTCTCTCCCGGCCAACTGGCTCAGAGTCTTGCTTGGGTTCTTGGACTTATTTCTACTGCTGAGGAGTACCGAAAGCTTGTGGGAGCAACGCCGGGAAAATGCTCAGGATAACGAAAGCAGAAACGAGCTAAAGCCAAGACAGTTACCATCTGTACCTCGCAGATGTTGTGAAGTTTAGAAAAACCATCGGCGGGCATTCTGACTGACACGGTTTTGGGGGACAAGATCTGGATCGGCAGCGAATGACTCTAGAGATTTGCTGCAGGACTTCTCCTAAACCGGATCACAGCTGCGGGACAGCGGCAGATTCTCACTGCTCTTTCCCCGTTTCCTCTGGCGGCTGATCCCCGTCAGAACCGATAGCTGAGCTACATCGTATCACGGAGTTCAGAGACGGGAGTAGAGTGCTTCAATCATCACCAAGCCAGCAGCCTTTGGAGCTACCAGACCTCACCTTTCACCCAGCGGTCTTGCAGGAAGTCATCGGAATCCTCTAAGCATCCTCCCCCCCTGCATTGCTCTCAAGATAAGGCAGTGATAGCTTAGCTGCCATAAGTCTTGTCCAGGAGGCAAGGGGGTTTGCTCCTTTTTGCTGAAAAAGCGACAGATCGGGGTTTCTATGGCATCAAGCTTAAAAGTAACTGTGTGGTCTGTGGGCCTCTTCTTGCTGAGCCAGATGTGGGCTGGATGCGCTCAGAATGCTGCTGAGCGGACAGCTTTCGATCCAAAGCTAGCAGGATCCAGCGATCAAATCGTGCTGGCCATTGGAGGGGAAAGGGAAGAAGGATTTGATCCCACCCTGGGCTGGGGACGTTACGGTTCGCCTTTGTTCCAAAGCACTCTGCTGCGGCGGGACGAGAACCTTGAGATTGTAAACGACCTGGCGACTGGCTACACTGTCAGCCAAGATGGCCTAACCTGGACGGTAACCCTACGAAAGGATGCAGTCTTCTCCGATGGAAAACCTGTCACAGCAGCGGACGTGGCTTACACCTTTAACCAAGCAGCTCGGAGTGGTGGTCTGGTCGACCTAACCGCCCTAAAGGAAGCAGTAGCTATCGACACTCATACGGTGGAGCTGCGGCTGCAAAAACCCCAAAGTACTTTTGTCAACCGCCTCATCACCTTGGGTATCGTGCCTCAACATGCCCACGGGCCTGATTATGCTCGCAAACCCATTGGCTCTGGCCCCTACCGACTGGTGCAGTGGGATGAGGGGCAACAACTGATTGTGGAGGCAAATCCCTTATATTACGGCCAGACTCCTGGCATTCGGCGGCTGGTTTTCCTTTTCCTGGAGGAGGATGCAGCCTTTGCAGCAGCCCGAGCCGGACAGGTACACGTGGTTAGCGTGCCTCAGTCTTTGGCTAAGCAAACTGTTGAGGGCATGAAGCTTCACGCCATTCCCAGTGTGGATAACCGAGGGCTGATGTTCCCCTTTCCCCCTAAAACCGGTGCAACAACCCCAAAGGGATACCCCATCGGCAACGATGTGACTTCTAACTTGGCGATTCGCAAGGCGGTCAACTTCGCCATTGACCGACAGGCGCTGGTGGATGGAGTCCTAGAAGGCTACGGATCCCCTGCCTATGGCCCAGTCAGCGGTTTGCCCTGGGAAGAGCCGACCGCCAAGATTGAGGACAACAATCCAGACCTGGCCCGTCAGATTCTAGCTGAGGGAGGCTGGAGCGATAAAGATGGGGATGGGGCAGTGGAAAAAAACGGGCTGCGGGCTGAGTTCACCGTGCTCTACCCGGCCAACGACAGTATTCGCCAAGCCCTGGCCCTAGCTGTTGCAGAAATGCTGCGGCCTGTGGGCATCCGAGTCAATGTCGAGGGCAAAAGTTGGGATGACATCACTCCGCTCATGCACAGCAACGTGGTGCTGTTTGGCTGGGGCAGCCATGACCCAACTGAGATGTACAACCTCTACCACAGCAAAGCGGCCCAGGGGGGATTTTTCAATGCCGGCTACTATGCCAACCCGTTTGTGGATCGAATGCTGGATCTGGCTATGGAGGCCCCCTCTGAAGCTGAAGCTATCCCCTTCTGGCGGGCAGCCCAGTGGGATGGAAAGCAAGGCTTTACTGCCAAAGGAGATGCAGCCTGGGCTTGGTTGGTGAACCTGGATCATACCTACTTTGTCCACGAGTGCTTGGATATAGGCCAGCCGCAGGTACAGCCTCATGGCCATGGTTGGCCAATCACGGCCAACATCACCCGTTGGAAATGGACGTGCAACTGAGGTCAGTTCTGCTGTTTCTGGCTTATAAGCTGACTCGGCTGGGGTTGCTGCTGGCGGCTGTGGCAGTCCTGACGTTTGCCCTGCTCAGCTTCTCCCCTGTTGATCCCGTACAAGCCTATGTAGGGGCCGACATGCTGCAGATCAGCCCAGCCCAACGAGACCTGATTGCCCAGCGTTGGGGGCTGGATCAGCCCATGCTGCTTCGCTTTGGGAACTGGCTTGGGCAGATGGTTCAAGGCAACTGGGGCACCTCAATGGTGTTCGATCAGCCAGTGGTGCAGGTCATTCAACAGCGGTTTGAGCTATCGCTGCCCTTACTGGCAATTGCCTGGCTGCTTTCCGGTTTCCTGGGAGTGGGGTTGGGGGTTTTGGCCGCAGCGTTTCAGGGCGCTTGGGTTGACCGCGGTATTCGTCTTTACGCCTACACCCTCGCCTCTTCTCCCCCTTTCTGGGTG
>NZ_JANSHW010000155.1:0-3547 GCF_047461815.1 Synechococcus sp. R6-10 | reverse complement strand
GCCGGGCAGCTGGAATCTGGCTGGGGATAGGAGGCGTGTTCTCTCTATTCAGGAATGAGTCCAACAGGCCGGAACGATAGGCATACCAGCCGCCGCCTCCCAGTATCGCGAACAAAAGAATGTAAACGATTGGAGGTGGGCCGGAAGGTCGTGCAGTCATGGGATCCCTCCTAAAGAAAATTCACGATCCAGACTTCTGAGACTTCCCCCCTCTGTTGTATCAGCTATCCACGCAGATTGGGTGAGCGACAGGTCAAGGCATATCTATCCGCCCATGGCAGCCTCTCGTCCCACCTCGCGCAGCTCGATCACATCCGCACGGGGATCCGCCTGCACAACTTCCAACTCGATCCAAGCCCCCAGAGGAATCTGGCGTTCTAGGCGCACCGGCACCCGAAAGGCAATCTCATCCAGCATGGCCAACACCAAGTTTTCCTGCTCGCGCAGGTAGCCCAAGACCAGCGCCCGCCAAATTTGCCCCGGTCGCAGGCGCAGGTATTCGATGCTCCAATAGCGCTTGGATTTCCGCTCCACCTGGTTGGCCTCAGCGGTGCCCGGCTCAATCCCCAGCAGCAACTGCTGCACATCCGCCTCCGTCAACGGCAAGGGATCCCCGCGCAGGAAAGCCTTGATCTGGTAATGGGCCACCAAATCCAGGTAGCGCCGAATCGGGGAGGTAACCTGACAGTAGGCATCGAGACCCAGCCCTGTATGTCGCCCCGGCTGGGTGGCTACTTCCGCCCGCGATAGACAGCGCATGATGGCAAAAGACCGAACTGGCCCCTGGGGATACCTATCCAGCACTTCGGGAGGAGGTAAGTCGGGAGCCGGCTGCAGACGATAGGGCACCGGGATCCCATTTTGGCTGGCGAAGCGAGCCGCCACCTCGCCGGTGAGCACCATCATTTCCGCCACCATCTGCCGCGCAGGAGTATCCTCGATTACCCGGAGGTGGGGGATCTCGTCGATGACCTTGATATCTTGCTCCGGCAGGCCGATCTGAATGGCCCCCTGAGCCATGCGCCACCCATAACGCCACTGGGCCGCCCGGGCAATAGCCGTCAGTTGAGCCTCTGCCCCCAACTCCAACATTTCATCGGCATCTTCGTAGGTGAGGCGGTAGGTCACTTTGATCTGGCTGAGGCAAATTTCGGAATCCCGGATCTGGCCGTCGGATCCCAGGAGGATGCCAAAGCTGAGGGCGGGCCGCACCTCTCCCTGCACCAAGCTCATCGGGCCGGTGGACAGCTCCGGCGGGAACATCGGGATCACCCGCTCCGGCAAATAGACGCTGGTGCCACGCTTGCGGGCTTCCAAATCGAGGGGATCCCCCCACTGCACCCAACAACTGGGATCAGCGATGTGGATCCAGAGCTTCACCGCGTCATCCGACCAGAACTCGACGCTGAGGGCATCGTCAATGTCGCGGGTGCTGGCATCATCGATGGTGTAGGTGTGGAGGTGGGTGAGATCCTGCCGCAGGTGGGGATCCCAGAAAGAGGGAGGCTGGCTGAGCAGGGCTTGGGTGTATCGCTCCACCGCCTTCGGGAACTGGGTTGGGATCCCGGTGAGGCGCAGGGCCAGGTTCTCGTGGCGGCTCCACAGGCCCAGGGCCACCAAAGCTTCAAAAGCCCCCTGCGGAGTGTCAGGAAACCCCATCAGCTCCAGCAGTTGCGAGGCCCGTTCCCGATCCGACGGGTTGAGATTGGAAGAGAGATCCTCGTGGCTGCGAATGGCTGCCGCCGCTCCCTGCAGGGCCAGGCGCTCCAGCAACTCCAAACGGGCCCGTTCGGCAGGAGTCCAGGGATACCCTTGGCCGGGATGAGCCAGAGCCTCTCGCAGATGGGCCTCAAACTCTAGTTGTTCCTGCTGCCGTTGTTGGGCAACGGCCATTTGATGGAGGATCTCCTTCACCTGAGCCGGAGTGCGGGGTTCGTAGCTCTCCCCCTTTTGCTTGAAGTAGGTGCGATCCTCGCTCAAGAGGCGATAGGCGGCATAGGTAGAGACCGGAGAATCATCAGAAAACAACAGCTGAGCCATTTCGGCCAAGCTCAGAGACCGCCGCTCCTCCTGCACCAGTTCCCAGGCCAGCGCCAAGCTTTCGGGATCCAACTTTGCTTGCACCGCCTGCCAAAAGCCGGGGATGTCGGAAGCCGTGAAGCTGGATCCCCCGTTCAAAGCGAAGGTAATCTGGCGAGGGTGAACACTATGAACCTGCCCAGAAGGCACCCCCAGCAGTAGGTTCTTCTTACCCTCAGTGCCCTGAACCACTGCCAACACACGGTCGTTATTGTAACGAAACTCCACCAGTGTGCCCTTTTCCACCCGTTCTCCTTATGTCGGCTGTCGTCAGATTGCAGGCTCTCTTCCATTCTCCACCAGCTCTGTCCGCCTGCCTACCTGGAAACCCCAGCCAGAAGACGTACGGGCACTTGAATAGATAGCAGATGTTAGATATATCGGTACTTAAGCATATAGGTATGTGATATATAGACACACGAGATACAAATTTTTGGGTAGATTGCGGTTATGTGTTGGGCACTGCGATTTCAGAGCAGAGGCCAGCTCTGCCAGGTTTGTGGGATAGGGTTACCAACTAGGGCTCCTAAATTCCGTAGAGATACTGTTGCCAGCATTTCGCAAGTGGATACTTCCACTTCTTCCATGTGTGATATCCTAGGGGTAAGGCACAGTTACCATAGGCTGCTCCCCAATTGAGCAAGCAAAAGGGTGGTACTCAAGAGTCGTTTCCCTACAGTGAAAGTCACGGAAACAGGGGTTCTGTATTTCTTCACCTAAAACTTTTTAGCTTAGCGCTCAAAAGGTAAGCCGTGGACAACCCGAAGCGACTGTTGCTCATCGACGACGATCCGAACTTGATCCTTCTGGCAAAGGATTACTTGGAGTTTCGCGGTTATGAGGTGGTGGCGGCGAGCAACGGTCTGGAGGGGTTGGAAGCGATGCGCCATTTCACTCCAGACCTGATCATCTGCGATGTGATGATGCCGGAGATGGATGGCTATACCTTTGTTGAAACCATTCGCTCCAACAGTGCTACGGACTGGATCCCCGTGATTTTTCTGTCGGCGCGTGGGCAGACGGCGGATCGGGTGCGCGGCCTGACCACAGGGGCAGATGTTTACATGGTCAAGCCCTTTGAGCCGGAAGAATTGGTGGCGCAGGTGGAGTCTTCTCTCAGACATACCGAGCGCCTGTTACAAGTGCAGAATGTGGGCATTCAGCCGGTCATAAAACTGGATCGGGAAATTGAACTTACGCCAACGGAAACCAAGGTGATCCAGTACGTGGCCAGGGGCCTGTCCAACCGCGAGATTGCCGAAGTTCTTGGGGTGAGCCAGCGCACCGTTGAAAGCCACGTCAGCAACATGCTGGGCAAAACTGGCCTGCACAACCGCACAGAACTGGCCCGCTGGGCAATAGAAAGTGGTTTGGGCAAAAAACCGTTGTAATTCCCGCCACCCCTTTCAACGGCTGGAGAACTCTATCTCCTCGGCGCGATTGGAGATAGGGTAGTGATCGCACTTGA
>NZ_JANSHW010000154.1:0-1522 GCF_047461815.1 Synechococcus sp. R6-10 | reverse complement strand
ATCATGCGGCAGAACGTGGATAATCTGATCTCGGCCTTTGAGAAGGAGACGGCCTTTGTGCCGCTGGAGCTGCCCTGGCTTGGGCAAGGTTCGCTGGAACAACTACTGGCGAGGGGGCGGTGATCTCCTGCTCCGGCGAGGTTGTCCTGCGCGTCGAGGGGCTGACGGTCTATCGGGGATCCCGCTTGGCAGTACAGAATGTGTCATTTGAGCTGAGGGCGGGATCCCATACGGCCATTGTCGGCCCCAATGGCGCTGGCAAAAGTACCTTGGTGCAGGCCATCTTGGGGATCCTGCCGCGGCAGTGCGGCTCGGTTTGGATTCTGGGAGAGCCGGTGTGCCTGTCCGGTTATTTGCCCCCCTCGGTGCGGCAGCAGGTGGCTTACGTGCCCCAGCGTTTTCAGTTCAATCCTGGGATCCCCATGGTGGTGGAGGAGTTTGTGGCTTTGGGTTGGGGGGCATTGCAACCCTGTTGGCCTTGGCAGCAGCGCTCTGCTCGGCGGCAGGCGGTGAAAGAGGCGTTGGAACGGGTCGGCGCATCCCACCTGTCCTCTAAGGCTCTGGGCCAGCTCAGCGGCGGGGAGCTGAAACGGGTGCTGTTGGCCTATTGCTTGGCTTGGCCGCGGCGGTTGCTTATCCTCGACGAGGCACCGGCAGGCTTAGATACGCTCAGCGAGGGGGAGTTTTACCGGCTCCTGGAAGAGCTGCGCCAATCTCTGGGCTGGGCCATTTTGCAGATCTCCCATGATTTGGAAATGGTGTCTTGCTATTGCGACCGCGTGCTGTGCCTCAACCAATCCCTCATCTGCCAGGGATCCCCCCAGGTGGCTTTGGCACCAGAAGTGCTGAGCCGGGTTTATGGGCCTGTTCGCGACAGCGGTGCGGAGCACCATTTTGTCCGCTACCACCGTCACTGAGGGGAAGGCGATGTTGGAGGGCTGGGTGCGGGTAGTGGAGCTGTTGCAGTTGCCCTTTATGCAGCGGGCCATGCTGGGTGGGATCCTCACCGGCATGACAGGTGGGCTGCTGGGCAGTTTTGTTATTCTGCGGCAACTGTCGTTTTTTAGCGATGCCCTGGGGCATTCGGCTCTGCTGGGGATTGTTTTGGGAGTGCTGCTGGGGCTGAATCCCACCGTGGTGTTGATGGTGTTTGGGGTGGGATTTGCTTTGGGCGTCACCTTTGTCTTGGAGCGCACTCAACTGTCGGCGGATGCGGTGCTGAACATCATCTACTCTTCCTCTTTGGCGCTAGCCGTTATCGCCCTCAGCTTGCTGCCCGGCTATCGGGGCAACCTCAACCAGTTGTTGTTTGGGGAGATTTTGGGGATCAGCCCGGCAGCCCTGTGGACGAGCGGGATCCTCTTGCTGATCAGCTCGGCCTATGTGGGATTGACTTTGCCCTCCCAAATGTTGCTGACCCTGGATGAGCCGCTGGCGCGGGCGCGGGGGGTTCAGGTGGGCTGGCAGAAGCTGGCTTTTGTGGTGTTGCTGGCTGTGGTGGTGGCGCTCTCAATTCGCTCTG
>NZ_JANSHW010000153.1:0-3445 GCF_047461815.1 Synechococcus sp. R6-10 | reverse complement strand
GGTGTCACCAGTACCAGTCTCCTGCTCTCGGCGTTACAACCCTTGGGCTTCCGAGTCCAGTTCTCCATACCGCTGCGCAGCACCGAGGGGCACGGGCTCAATCCTCAACGGCTACAGCAGGTGCTGGCCCAGGGCTGCCAAGTGATCCTGACGGTGGATTGCGGGGTGGGCAATGCTGCCGAAATTGCCATGGCCCAAGCCCAGGGGGTGGACGTGATCGTGACGGATCACCACATGCTGCCGGATCCCTTGCCCGCTGCCTATGCGGTGGTCAACCCCTTGCGATTGCCGGCTGAACATCCGCTGCGCTTCTTGCCGGGGGTGGGAGTGGCCTACAAGTTGGCGGAGGCGCTCTACCAAGCCCTAGGGATCCCTGGTGTCGAGCAGCACCTGGATCTGGTGGCAGTGGGAATTGTGGCCGATGTGGCGGTGTTGCAGCGGGAGTGCCGCTACTTGGTGCAGCGGGGCCTGCCGGTGCTGGCCAGTACGCAGCGCCCGGGGTTGCGAGCTCTGCTGGCCCAGGTTAGCAACGGCCAGCTCCAGAGGTCGCCGACAGCCCAGGATATTGCTTTTCGCATCGCCCCCAAGTTGAACGTCATTGGCCGCTTGGAAGACGCCAGCTTAGCAGTGGAGCTGCTGACCACCTCCGATCCAGAGCGGGCCCAGGCGCTGGTGCAACGGTTTGTTGCCCTTGACGAAGAGCGCCGGCAGCTCACCCAGCAAGTGATCCAAGAGGCCAGCCAACAGGTAGAGAGCTTGGATCTGACCCGGGAAGGAGCCATTGTTCTGGCGGAAGCCGGCTGGAACCCAGGGGTTCTGGGGATCGCGGCGGCGCGCTTGGTGGAGCAGTACCGCTGCCCGACGGTGTTGATTGCCAAAGACGAAGCCACAGGGCTGGGCCATGGGTCGGGTCGTTCCCTGCCAGGGGTGAACCTGGTGGAGGCCATCGAGGCCGTGCGCCCCCTGTTGCTGGGGGGAGGCGGACACCCCATGGCCGCCGGGATCCAAGTGGATCTGGCTTGCCTGGCCGCTGTGCAACTGGCGTTGCAGCGGGAGCTGGCCGCGCGGGTTAGCCCGGATCAGCAGGCTCGCGCCTTGGCGGTGGAGATTATCCTCGACTGGGAGCTACTGGTCTCTCAGGATCGGGATGGGGTGGCAGAGCTGGATGAGGTGTATCGGCAATTGCAGCTTCTGCAGCCCTTTGGGCACGGCAATCCCAACCCCGTCGTTGCCTTGATGAACTTCCGTCCCAATAGCTCCAACCTGGGAGTCTCCCGCAATGGCCGCCACCTCAAGTTTGAACTCCAAGGCTCGCCGGGATCCCGTACTCTGTGGTTTTGGCAGGCCGGAGAAGAGCTGGAGCGTTGGCAAAAATGCCAAGCTTTGGACATCGCCCTCCAGTTGGAAGCGGATGACCGGGGCAGACAGCCTTGGCAGGGCAAGGTGCTGGCAGTGCGCCCTTCGGGAGAGTGGCAGGCACCCACCCTTTCTGCTCCCCCCATAGAGATCCAAGATTTTCGGCAGAAACCCCTGCCGGATTCGCTGAAAGGGGCCATCTGTTACGACGGGCAGGAGGCCGAGAACCTTGTTCCACCACCAAAAGGGGCAAAGCTGGTGCTGGCCCGCTGGCCCTGGCTACCGGCGGACTTGGCCCAACTGCTGCAACAGGTACAGCCCCGAACCCTGATCCTGACTGCTTCTGGCCACCGCTGGGAGCAGATCCCCCAGCAGATTGCCCAACTGCAAGCGCTGTGGCAAGCAGGCCGACGGGATCCCGAGGATCTGGCTGCAGTAACCGGCTTTCCCCGGCAGTGGCTGGCGGAACTGGACAGTCCGGAGCAGATCCCCACGCTACTGATGGGCCGCCTTCAGGAATCCCAAGCCTTTCACCGCTGGCTGGACGAGGCCAGCCCCACCCAGATTGCCCAACTGTGTCAGCGGCTGCTGCGACCGGATCCCAGGCCAGCAGCTTATTCCCAAAAGTAGGGGCATCTCCCAAGCGCTCTGCGCCACCAACGCGACCCCAAAAAGTAGGTAAGACTTGGGATCCTGCCAAGAACTTCAAGATGCTCCGCACCGCTATCGCGATACTCTGGATTAAATAATTCAACCCCATTTTTTCTGGCAACCAGAGCCCCTCAGAGTTTTCCGTGATCCCGGTTCGCCTAACCTTGCACAATTTTCTCTGTTACGCTCACGCCGTTTTGGATCTGCGTGGGATCCATACTGCCTGCATTTGTGGCCCCAATGGGGCAGGCAAGTCTGCCCTGCTCGATGCCCTCACCTGGGGCCTTTGGGGGCAAAGCCGGGCTAGCAATGACAGCGATCTCATCCGCAAGGGGGCCAGCGAAGCCTGGGTAGAGGTGATCTACCGCTCCCGAGGACAAACCTACCGTGTCCTGCGCAGCCGTCATCTATCGGGCGAGGGATCCCTGGAGTGGCAAATTCAAACCGGAGAAACCGACGGCCAACCTCGCTGGCGTAGCTTGACCCGCCGCGGCATGCGCGCCACCCAACAGGCCATTCAAAGTCAGCTCAGCCTCGACTACGAGACCTTTATTCACTCCGCCTATCTGCGACAAGGACAAGCGGATGCCTTCACCCTGAAGCGTCCCAGCGAGCGCAAGCAAATTTTGGCCGACATGCTCAAGCTGGGGCAGTACGATTTGCTGGCCGAGCGCTGTCGGGAACGGGCACGCAGCGCCAAGCTCAAAGCCGATCTGCTCCAAGAGCGCCTGCAGCAGCTCGACCAACAACAGGCCCACCTTGGCCAAATTCAAGCCGAACTGGAGCAACTCCAACAACGGCAAACCCATCTGCAGCAACTCCTAGCCCAGCAACAGCAGGAATTGCAAGCCCTAGAGCGCCTCTACGAACATCACCGCACCTTGCAGGAACGCCATCACCACCTCACCCAACACTTACGGAAGCTCGGCGCCGACCTACAGCACACCGAGCAACAGTGGCGTGCCCAGCGACAGCACCTGCTCCAGTTGGAAGAGCTGATCGCCCAGAGTGAAGACATCCTGGCGGGTTACGAACGCTACCAAGCCCTGATGGCCCAAGATCGCCATCTCCACCACCTCTTCGAGCAACAGCAGCATCTGCTCCAAGAACGCCAAAAGCTGCAAGCCCAGCAAGCAGAGCAGCAACAGCAGCAACTGCGCAAGATGCAACGGCTGCAACAGGAGTTGGCCACCTGCCAAGCCCAGGCCCAAGCCGATGCCCAATTGCTGGCAGAACAGGAGCGCATCGAAATCGGCCTGCGCCACTACCAGCAAGCTCAAGAGCGTCTCCAGGCCCTGAACCAAGCCCAAGCTCAAGCCGCCGTCCTTCTCCAGCAGCAACAGCATTGGCAAGAGCAAATCCGCCGCGAGCGGGAACGCCTGCAAGCCCGCGTTCAGCTTCTCAGCCAGCAACTACAAAGCCAGGAAACTCTAGCCCA
>NZ_JANSHW010000152.1:0-8597 GCF_047461815.1 Synechococcus sp. R6-10 | reverse complement strand
ACTTTTGCCAAACCGCCTAAAGCTCAGTAAATTCAGCAAAGTTCAGGGTTTTGGGGGTTAGAGGCATGCTCCACCAACAGCCTACCCAGTTTGTCCCTCCAGAGGGAGCTACCAGCCTGGACCACCGTCTTGCCAGTCTAAGCCCTATCTGGGGCGAAGGCTTTCGTGTCGCGGGGAAGATGGGTTGCTAAAGGTGTGCAAAAGAACCCCGACTCAGGCAACACTTTTACTTTTTGCGCGATTTGGCTCTTTTTCAGCCACGGAGGACCCCTCAGCGAGGGGGAACAGCCGACCTTGCCCAACAGCAATGTGAACCCGCGCGCCCACAGGCAGGGCTTCCCGGGCTAGGGCGTGCAATTCTTTGCCGGCTGCTGTGATCAGGCAATAGCGGTACTCTCGCCCCAAAAACTGTCGATCCCGAATGACAATGCCGCCCTGAGGATCAGGATGCAAATGCAACTCCTCCTGTCGAACCATCAACTCTGCGCAGCGCAAGCTGGGGTCGGGCTGATCCCTCAAAGCCTGGAATGGGATGTGCAGCAGCTCTTCAGCCTGCCAACCCAACTCCCGCCGCTCACAGCGGAGAAAGTTGGCCTGGGTAATAAACTCTGCCACGAAGCGAGTAGCCGGCTCCCGGTAAACCTCCTCCGGGGATCCCCATTGCTCAATACGGCCTTCCCGCATCACCGCCACCCAGTCGGAGAGGCAGAGAGCCTCCTCTTGGTCGTGGGTGACAAAAATGGCCGAGGTCTGGGTTTGCTTGAGGATTTTGCGGATTTCTTCCCGCAGGTAGTAGCGCACCTGCACATCCAAATTGCTCAGGGGCTCATCCAACAGGATCAAGCTAGGCCTGGGGGCCAAAGCCCGCGCCAAAGCCACCCGCTGCTGCTGCCCGCCCGAAAGCTCGTGGGGATAACGATGGGTGTAGTCTTCCAGGCCCACCAACCGCAACACCTCGTAAGCGCGTTCCCGCGCCTGTTGGGCAGCGCCTCGCAACTCAGCTCGCAACTCAGTTGAGGAGGAGCGATTGCCACCCCCTGCCGCCGACGCAAACGGGGTAGTGGGTCGGAGGCCAAACATCACATTGGCCAACACGTTCAAGTGGGGAAACAGGGCAAAATCTTGAAACACCAGCCCCACTCCCCGTCGCTCCGGTGGGATCCACTGCCCCTCCCCGGCCACAACCTGCCCCCCCAGGAGGATCCGCCCGCTATCCGGCTGCTCAAATCCGGCAATGGTGCGCAATAAGGTGGTTTTCCCACAACCTGATGGGCCCACAATGCCGAGGATGTCTCCTTGGGGCAGGCGAAACTCGACTTCCCGCAAAACCAACTGCCGCTGGCCGGGAAACCCCTTGCTGATGCCCTCGAGCTGAAGGATGTAGGAGGGATCCTCGCGCACGGCAGTGGGACTTGGAGAAAACAAAGACTCAGCCATGACGGTTGTTGTTGCAAAAGATTTTCACTATTTTTACCACACTACCATACTCCCAGACCCCACCTAGCCGGATCGAGGTTCAACAGCCAGCGGACGGATCTTGAGCAGGACAGGCTGAGGTCTCTGCGCCCTACCCTGATTCCAAGGGAAGCGATGGAAAATCAGTGTTACACTTAGTTAAGGAAGTTTCTCAGGTTGGGTGGCGCTTGCTTGTGTGGCGCACGCCAGAGGCTTGTTGTAAATGAGTTTTGAGACAAAGTTTCCCGAACGTGCTCTGATTACAGGGGCCAGTCGAGGGATCGGCAGAGCGGTAGCCCTAGCCCTAGCCCGACAAGGGATAGCGGTGGCTCTGGTGGCCCGCTCCCAACCTGATCTGCTAGCGGTGCAGGCCCAAATCCAAGACCAGGGGGGTAAGGCAGCGGTTTTTCCCATGGACTTGGCCGACTTAGCAGCTCTGCCCCAGCAGTTGCAGGCTCTCCTGGATCGATTTGGCGTCTGCGATGTCTTGGTCAATAATGCGGGCATGGCCCACGTTGGCCCTTTGGTCACTTTACCTTTGTCGGATTGGCAGCGAGTGATCGACTTGAACTTGACGGCAGCTTTTCTGTGCGCCCAAGCCGTACTTCCCGGAATGCGCCGGCAGCGCTGCGGCACGATTGTGAACGTCATCTCGATTGCGGGCAAGCGAGCTTTTCCCAACTGGGGAGCCTACTGTGCCAGCAAGTTCGGCCTGATGGGCTTTTCTCAAGCTTTGGCCGAAGAGGAGCGACAGCATGGCATTCGGGTCACCAGCTTGTGCCCTGGTGCCGTGGACACGTCCCTCTGGGATACGGGCACGGTAGGGGTCAACTTCGACCGTTCCAAAATGCTCTCGCCGGAATGGGTAGCCGATTTGATTACCTATATTGTTCGGTTGCCCACAGGTGCGGTGGTGGAAGATCTCACCTTCATGCCTGCGGTGGGAGCCTTTTAGACCTGGCTGGTTTGGGGTTGCCCGTGACTTGGGAGGGTTTTGGCTATCGCAGCCTTTGACTGGATGCCACCTGAGCTGAGTTGCATGCACCGAGTTCTCTTAGCCTTTCGTTAACCAAGGAATATCCTGCTATGACCCTTGCGAAACCCGGATCTGGCTCGCAATCTCGAATGGATGACAAAGCCCATTTCAAGTCTCGGGTGATTCGAGATCGAGCCACTTTTGCGGAAGAAGAATTGGGTAGCTCGGATGTCTCAGATCCGGCTATGGTGGCGGCGGTGGAGACGCTGCTGCGGGGGATCGGGGAGGATCCCCAACGGGAGGGGCTGCGAAAAACCCCGCAACGAGTGGTTGCGGCTTTGAAGTTTTTGACCAGTGGGTATCGGCAGTCTTTGGAGGAGCTACTGAACAGTGCCATCTTTGATGAGGGCCATGACGAGATGGTGCTGTTGCGGGATGTGTCTCTGTTTAGCCTGTGCGAGCACCATCTGCTGCCCTTTATCGGCAAAGCCCATGTGGCCTACATCCCCAGGCAAAAGGTGGTGGGCCTAAGCAAAATTGCCCGTATCGTCGAGATGTACTCCCGCCGCCTGCAGGTTCAGGAACGCCTGACACGGCAAATTGCTGAGGCCTTGATGGAGGTGCTGGATCCCTACGGGGTGGGGGTGGTTATCGAGGCTACCCACATGTGCATGGTGATGCGGGGGGTACAAAAGGCCGGCTCCTGGACGGTCACCAGCTCGATGGTGGGGGTGTTTCAAGAGGATCCCCGTACCCGCGAAGAGTTTCTGAGTCTCATTCGCCATCCGTCCAATTTTTAGGGAGCTTCCCGGAGCTTTGCCGGTGGTTGGGTTGAGTTAACCCTCTGCTCAGGCTGGGAATACTAGCCTAAGATCGACGCAAACCCTGCCAGAAGCGAGGCCCGTCATGAGCGAGGTCAGCCCCGAAAACCAGTTTCCCACCGATTTGGACTCCAATTGGCAGCCCCCGGCTCCGCCGGTCATGCAGCGTCCGTCTCGTCCGGCTGCTCCGGTGCCCCCGGTGGAGCCTCCAACGCAACTGGATCCAGTGCTCGGTTCAGCCTCCCAAGGGATGGGATCCCGGCCTGTCAACGCCAAAAGCCCCCCCAACCCCATTCTGGGTCGGCCCCTTCCGCCTGGTGTGGCTGTCGCTCCCCCTCAGGTGCCTGTGCCTGTGCCCGATCCTGTCGCTCCCCCTCGAATGCCCCCGCCCACTCCGGCTCCGGCTGCTGCTGCCCCGCCTTTTGCGCCACCAGCTCGCCCAACGGCTGCCGGTCGGATCCCGGTGGCCCCGGCTACTCCTGCGGGCCTGACCCTGCGCCAACTGGTGCAGGAAGCCTATGACAAAGGCTACTCCGATATTCATTTGGGGGTAGGAGAAGTGCCCCGCTTTCGGGATCGGGGGCAAATGCTTTTGACCAACTACCCGGTCACCACCACCGAGATGTTCTATGGCTGGCTGCGGGAAAGCCTGCCGGAGAGCCAAATTCGCCAGTTTGAGGAATGTTTGGAACTGGATACTGCCATCCAGTACGAGGGTTTGGTGCGGTGTCGGGTCAACTGCTTTGTTTCCCTTCTTGGCCCGGCTATGGTGATGCGTCTGATCCCGTTGAAAATTTTGACGCTGGAGCAGTTGCGGGCGCCGGAAGTCTTGAAGCGCATTGCCGAAGAGCACAAAGGCTTGGTTTTGGTGACCGGCCCCACCGGATCCGGTAAGTCCACAACCTTGGCGGCGATGGTGGACTACATCAATTCCAACTTTCCCAAACACATCATTTCCATTGAGGATCCCATCGAGTTCGTCCACCAGAGCAAGAAATCGATGGTGCGGCAGCGGGAGGTCGGGATCCACACCTTGGAGTTTGCCAATGCCCTGAAAGCCTCGCTGCGGGAAGATCCGGACATCATCTTGATTGGAGAGATGCGGGATCGAGAGACGGTGGATATTGCCCTAAAGGCCGGCCAGACGGGCCACTTGGTCTTTGGAACCCTGCACACCAACAGTGCCGTCCGCACCATCGAGCGTCTGCTGGGGATTTACAAGCCGGAGGAACAGGAGCCGATGCGCCTGCAACTGGCAGAAACCCTGGTGGCGATCATCGCTCAAACCCTGGTGCGCACCACCGATGGCAAGCGAGCTGCGGCCCACGAGATCATGCGCAACACCGATGCCATTCGCGACTACATCAAGCGGGGGGCGGTGGATGAAATTGAGGAGCTGATCGCCGACGGCTCCTATGAGGGCATGTGTACCATGAATCAATCCCTGTTTAGGCTTTACCAGGAGGGGCGGATTACCGAAGAGGTGTGTCTGGAAGCTGCCCCGCGCCGCAATGAGATGGCCCAATGGCTGCGAGGCCGGATCTAGGGCCAGTCTCGAGATGGAGTCATGCCAAAGTGCTTGAGGGAAGGTTTGCCCTATCCTAAACTGGGAGCAGCCGGCGGCGCTGGCTTGCCGAGCTACCTGCTCATCTCTTGGGCCGACCTTGGGCTGGGGGGATGGGTTGCGAATTGATGAACCGAATTGAAAGCAAGTTAGAAAACAGGAGAATCCCTACCGTGAGCGTGATCAACCAGATCATCGAGACCGCGGATGACCAGCTGCGTTACCTCTCAGTTAGCGAACTGGAAGCCATCAGGAATTACATGACCACCGGCGAGAGGCGCTTGCAAATCGCTCAGGTGTTAGCAGAAAACAAAAAGCGCATCATCGACCAGGCCCAGAAGCAGCTATTCGCCAAGCGGCCCGAGTACGTGCAACCCGGTGGCAATGCCTACGGTGACAAGCGCTACAACCAATGTTTGCGAGATTACGACTGGTATCTGCGTCTGGTGACCTATGGCATTATTGCCGGCAGCAAAGAGCCGATTGAGTCTATCGGCCTGATAGGGGTGCGGGAAATGTACAATGCCCTCAACGTACCCATCGCCGGCATGATCGATGCGATTGTCTTTTTGAAGGAAGCTGCCCTTAGCCTGCTGGAGCCGGCGGCAGCCGCTGAAGCCGCCCCTTACTTTGACTACATCATCAATGCCATGAGCTAGGGATCTACAGGGATCCCAAGGCAGCCCGGGCATGTACGGCCACCTGTTCTTGGGAATCCTGGGCCAGCCGGGTCAGTCCGGCGCGAGCGGCTTCTGTTCCCAACTTGGCCAGGGCAATGCAGACGCGGTAGCGCAGTTGCCAGTCGTCGGAATCAATGAGGGGATCCAGGTAGGGGATGGCCCGCGGATCCCCCAGATCGCCCAAGGCAGCGGCAGCGGCTGTGGTGATCAGCTCGCTCTTGTCCTGCAAAGCTTCCACCAGAGTGTCGAAGGCGGCAGGGTTCCCCAGCTCTCCCAGGGCAGCGATGATGCTAAACCGTACCAGCCACTCCGTTTCTCGCCGATAAGCTTCCAGAAGATCGGCCAGGGCCTGTGGCTGCTTGAGATCCCCCAGGGCAGCGGCGGCAGCAGCCCGCACATCGAACTCCGGATCCTCTCGCAAAGAGCGCTGCAAAATGGGCAACAGTAGGTTCGGATCGACGCCAGACAGGGTGCCCATCTGGCTGATGGCAGCATAACGGACGCGGGCATTCTCGTCGTGAATCGCTCGCTGCAGCAATGTCAGGGCTTCTGGCCCAGGCAGTTCTCTGGCTTTGTTGACAGCGCGCAGCCGATTTCCCAAGTCTTGTGAGTTCAACAGCTCCAGCAAAGCGGGCAGTGCCGGAGGATCCCCAGAGGTTGTTGTCATATCCCATTCTCTCCATAACCCTCCTCGGCCATAGCGAGGGAGGAAAAGCCGATGTTATTATCTTGAAGCAGTGCATCCAGTCCCTTGATCTTATGGCCTTATTGCAACAAGAGAAGCAGCAGATCATTGAGAGCTATCGACTGCACGACACCGACACCGGTTCTGCCGAGGTTCAGGTGGCTCTGCTCACCAGTCGCATCAACCAGCTCTCTCAGCACCTTCAGAGAAACCCGAAGGATTTCAACTCCCGCCGCGGCCTGCTGATGATGATCGGTCGTCGCAAGCGTTTGCTCAACTACATCGCCAAGCATTCTCCTGACCGCTTCCGGGAGCTGGCCGAACGGCTGAACATCCGGGTGAAAAAGTAGGCAGCCCATCCAAAACGCTATCGGAGATCTGTCTTCGTGGGCAAATCCAGCCGCCAGTCCAAAACCTTTCGCCGTCGCTCCCCCTCCGCCTCTGTTGAGGTGGAGAAGAAGCCGGCCAAGAAGGAGCCTGTTGCCGTGATTCCCCCTGAGGTCAGCCGGCGGATGGTGCGGCGGATTCTGGTGTTTTCTGGGATCCCTTCGGGGCTGGGCCTGAGCAGCTTTTTTGTGAATTACTATCTCTTGACCAACCATGTGGTCGCTCTGCCCCCCTACTTCACCTTGGCAGAGTCGCTGACCTTGTTTGGCCTTGGTTTTTTGGGCATTAGCTACGGTGTGTTCTCGGCTTCCTGGGATCCCGAGCCGGGATCCCTGCTGGGAATTGGAGAATTCCGGCGCAATTTGGGCAACATCATCCAACAGTGGCGGGAATCTGCTGCTCGATCTTCTGAATCTTCCGACTCTCGAGAAGCTTGATTCTTCTCCCATTGCCTTTTCCAGGCCGGTTGCTGCCTACAATCAAGAGGGATCCAAGTCCATTCTGGCGGCAGCGGCTACCCCCAGTTCTCCAGCATGAAAATAGCCTACTTCGACTGTGCGGCGGGCATTGCCGGCGATATGTGTCTAGGAGCCCTGCTGGATTGCGGGGTGCCTTTGGAGTACCTCAACCGTCAGCTCCAGGCGTTGGGCATCGAGGGGGAATATAGCCTGCAGGTGAGCCGGGTGCAGCGGTGTGGGCAGCCTGCTCTGCAAGCTGTGGTGGAGGTGCTGGGATCCCAGAGTGGGGGATCCCTTGCTCGGCATTGGGCAGAGATTCAGGCTTTGATCGCGGGATCCCAGCTTTCCCCAGCCATCAAGACCCGCAGCCTGGCGGTGTTTGAAAAGTTGGCGCAGGCAGAAGCAAAAGTCCATCAAGTGCCCGTGGAAAAAGTGCACTTTCACGAAGTGGGGGCAGTGGATGCTTTGGTGGATATTGTCGGCACTTGCATCGGCCTGGATTGGCTGCAGGTGGAGCGGGTGTTGTCATCCCCCCATCCTATTGGGGGCGGCTGGGTGAGCACAGAGCATGGCAAATTGGCCGTGCCGGTGCCGGCGGTGATCGAGTTGTGGGAAATGGGCCGCGTGCCGGTGTTCAGCAACGGGGTGGAAGCCGAGCTGGTGACCCCCACAGGAGCAGCCTTGGCTGTGGCGTTGGCGGAAGAGTTTGGCCCCTGTCCGCCGATGCGGGTGGAAAAAGTGGGGCGTGGGGCCGGTGCCCAAGAGCTGCCCATTCCCAACGTGTTTCGTCTCTGGATTGGGGAAGCCGATGGGGGAGAGCTAACGGAAACGGTATCGGTGTTGCAGACCCAAATTGACGATCTCAACCCCCAAGTGGTTGCCTACACCTGCGAGCAGTTGTTGGCCCTCGGGGCCTGGGACGTGTTTACCCAGCCGATCACCATGAAACAGGGGCGGCCGGGGATCCTGCTTACCGTCATCTGTCCGCCGGATCGGGTGCCGGAGTGTCAAGATCTCATCTTCCGGGAGACCACCACCCTGGGCATTCGCCACTTCCAACAGCAGCGCACCCTGCTGGAGCGGGTTATCGAGCGGGTGGAAACCCCTTACGGCCTGGTAGACATCAAGGTAGCCCGCCACCATGGCCGCATCGTCAATGCTCAGCCGGAGTTTCGCGATTGTGTGGCCCGCGCCCAGGAATTGCACGTGCCGGTTCAGACGGTGTGGCTGGCGGCCCAATCGGCTTGGCAAAACCGGTTGCAAGGTTGAAGAGACACCGAACCTGTTCCACCCCCAATGGAATTTGCTCCTATTGAACACAGATTGGCAGCCGTGGCCTGCTAGCCTGAGAGATGTCGATCTTGCTCTCTCCGCCGACCGCAAAAATGGAATCCCAAGCCTCTCAATTTAACTTCGACCGCAAACTGTGGGATCGGTTTATCACCGTGGCCCAGCCCTACTTTTACCCCAGAGTACGCTATGGGGGCTGGATCTTTTTGGGCTTGCTGGCAGCGGCCATGGTGTTTGTGGTTGCCCTGATGTTCTTTGTGGAGATTGGGGTAACTTTGGTC
>NZ_JANSHW010000151.1:0-597 GCF_047461815.1 Synechococcus sp. R6-10 | reverse complement strand
GCCTCTTCAAGCCCTTCAGCCAGGTGGATAGCTCCATCAGCCGCCAGTTTGGGGGCACCGGCCTGGGCTTGGCCATCAGCCAGCGTCTCTGCCAGCTCATGGGGGGAGCAATCGGGGTGGAAAGTCAGCCGGGCCAGGGATCCACTTTTCGCTTTCGCATCCCCCTAAAGAGGCCAGACCAGGAGCTGTTGCCAACCGCCGCACCGGATCCGTGCTTGGCCGGCAAGCGGGTTTTGCTGGTGGAAGACAACGCCAGTCAACGGCAGTTGCTATCCCGACTGCTGAGCGCTTGGGGCATGGAGGTAACCTGTTGTGCCTTGGCGGCAGAAGCCCAGGCTGCAGTTAGAACTCGTCCTTTTGACCTGGCCCTTCTGGATGCCACCCTGCCAGACCGGGATGGCTTGACCCTGGCGGCTGACCTGCAGACAGCGCAACCCCGCCTGTTACCGCTAGTGCTGACGGGGCGCAACTTCATCTCCACAGCAGACCCTCTCCCCACTTTGGCCAAGCCGGTCAAAGCCTCCCAACTGCGGAAGCTGCTGCTGGGGCTTGTGGGAGAAAAGCTCCTTCCTCCTTATCTTCCTCTCCCGCCGCTCC
>NZ_JANSHW010000150.1:0-11918 GCF_047461815.1 Synechococcus sp. R6-10 | reverse complement strand
CCATTGCACCCTCAGCCAACCCCAAGATTTCTTTTCCTACCGCCGCGATGGATCCCTGAAGGATGAGCAGGGCCGTCCTTGCGTGCAGTGGTCGGGAATTGGACTGCGGTCGTAGGAAGACTTAGCCCGGCCCTGCCCAGAGGAACCGGAAGTAGTGGCTATAATTGCGCTCAAGATAGGGCTCTTAAAATAAACTAATCCTAGCCGGCGAGGATCCCATGTTTCGCAGCGTTACCTTTTGTGGATTGTCTTGGATGGCTTTGTCCCTGGCGCTTGCTTTGCCTGAAGGGGTTAATGCTCAAACCTCTCTAACCGGCATCAACCGTGACAGCGTACTGCAACTGAACCTTGGGTCGGGACGCAGCCTCCCTCGGGTACCTGTGGGCGGTTCAGGTTCTGAGGAGGGCCGGGATCCTGCTGCTCCTTCGGCACAAATGTGGGCAGAGTGGCATATTCGCGCCAATGTCTGTACCGGAAACCTATCCACAGAAGAACTGGCGGAGCTGTTTCCATTGGTGAATCAAGCTCTAGTGGATACCGTTTGCCGGGGAGGAAGTTAAAGGTTGCCCAGGCTGGCGGTAAGGTGAAGAAGGAGCCTCTAGGTCGCTGCTGCATGGATTTTGAGAAACTTTTGGAGGAATGGGTTGCAGCCTTTGCCCAAGTGGCCGAAGAAAGTTTGGCCTCTTTGGAGACTGCCCTGATGGAGCTGGCAGAGCACTTGGCTGTGCCTTTACAGGAAACCCTTAGGCAGTGGGAAGCCCTCTGGAATCTGGAGGAGGAAGTGGAGCTGGAGCCTGAGCCAGAACCCTTTGAGGAAACCCTCAACCCTTCTGGCGAATCTTTCACCACCAGTCGTTTCTTCGTCAGCCCGATAGGATTTGGGGGCGTGGTTGTTTACACTTACGTGGCTTCGCCGCCAGAATACATCGGGGATCCCACCTGCCGCTACAATGCCCATTCTCCAGAGTTGCGCTGTGCCGTCAACCCCTGCGGCCCCTGTGAGGGCTGTCCCCACTATGAGCCCCGGAATGAGCCCCGATGAAGGGTGACCGCCTGATTGTTGCGCTGGATACTTCTTCTCAAGAGCAGGCTCTGGAGTGGGTGGACTCTTTGCCGCAGGTGCTGTGGTGGAAGGTGGGTCTGGAGTTGTTCACTGCTGCGGGTTTTCCCATTCTGCAGGCTCTCAAGGAAAGGGGCAAGCGCATTTTTCTGGATTTGAAGCTGCACGACATTCCCCACACCGTGGGGAGGGCCACGGCGGTGGCCGTCAGCTATGGAGTGGATCTGCTCACCGTCCATGCTGCCGGTGGCAGTGCCATGTTGCGGGCAGCCGTGGCAGCCGCCCAGGGCAGTCCTTGTCGGCTATTGGCGGTTACCCTCTTAACCAGCATCAGCCCCCCGCAGGTGCGACAGGAACTGGGCATCGAGATGGATCCCGCCGACTATGTGTTGCATTTGGCCCGGCTGGCTCAAGCTCAAGGCTTTACTGGACTGGTTTGCTCTCCTCAGGAGGTCTCGCGGTTGCGCCAAGCTTTGGGGCCGGAGGTTTTGCTGGTTACTCCCGGGATCCGTCTGGGCCAAGCCAAGGCGGGGGATGGAGAGGAGGATCAACAGCGCATCTGCACGCCCGACGAAGCTCTGCGGGCAGGAGCCGATTATCTGGTGGTGGGCCGCCCCATCACCGCTTCTCCCGATCCCGTGGCCGCCTTGCGGCGCTTCCAAGCCTCATGGGATGCTGCCGGGTGAGGGTGTGGGGAGATGCCCGATGTTATTGGGGTAGTTCTGTAATGCAACGACGCCGTAGGCTTGTGCAGTGGATCCCTGAAAAAAGGCCGGCTGGATCCGGCAGGAGATGTTGGCTAGGAGTCGGTTTGTCGGTGGTTTTGGGCCTGGTCAGCACTCCTGGGCGCGTTAGGGGTGCAGAGCATTTCGTTCCGGCAAGAGGGGAAACTTGCCTGGCTGCTCCTCAGGTTTGGGCTGAGGCTCTAACGGAGCAGTTGCCTTTGTTTCTCAATCTGGCCTTGAGCCGCTCCCGCTCTGAGTTTCAGGTTGTGCTGGTGGGGAAGCCGGAGGTTGAAATGCTCTCTCCAAGGTCTCTGGCCCGCTTACGCCAACAGGAGCTGGCTCCGGTTTTGCCGGACACCGCAACTGCTGTTTCGCCAGAAGCTTTTCGGCTGTATTTCACCACGCTGGAGCGCCGCTTGGTCTTGCCCCAACACCCCCAAAAGGAGGGCAACTCCTTGGCCGGTCGGCGCAGCGAAACCCTGCAACTGGCCTACGAGGCTTATGTTCTGCGGGCTGCTCCTGGGGATCCCTGGCGGTTGGTGCGTCTGCAGGTAACCGGATCGGGGATCCCCATTCGCGATGTAACGAATGGACTCACTGCCCAGGCCATCCGCCGCTGGCAACAGTCGGGTTGCCCCTTGACGGGCGATCTAGAGTTGACTAGACCTTCTCTCTAGCGGCGCGGAGCGCTTTGCGTCAGCATGAGTGCGGGAGTATGTCACGCGGGGAGATTCTCTTTTGGAAGTAACGAAGGGGCACTTTTTCTCCCCAACCGGCCAAGAGTAGAGGGCGTCGGATGTTCTGCTGCCGGTCGAGGGCCCACCCCGTGTAGGGATAGTGTTCTGCACTGCTCATGCGAACAGGCTAGGGTTTACCCATGAAGTTTCCCCCCGCCACACCCCGCCTGGGCAAGCGGCTGCCCCGCGGCTCATTTCCCCGCCTGAGCTCCTCCAACAGGGACAACCATCGCCGTCGGCGTTTGGTCGGTTTTGGTTTCATGGGCCACTGGCTGCTTTGGGGGGGGATGGGCCTTCTTTTGGGGCAGCGACTCCGCTCTTGGGGGCAACCGGCTCCTCTGCAGTGGTGGCGCGTTTTGCCGGTGAGCGGTTCTGAGGGATCCCTGACTTTTGTCCAACCGGAACTGCCTCTCTACCACTCGTTCGCGTCAGTGGTGCGGAGCGCTTTTGCCGACAGGCTACTGCCCTGGCTGGCTCAGGGAACCGGGATCTCGGCTGAAGGGATCCTGCACATCTTCTCAGCTATGGCCTGCTTGGCCATTCTGCTGTTGTGCTGGAGCTGGGGCAACTTCTGGAGTGCCGGTCTATGGGGACTCAGCCCCTGGGTGTTGACCCAAGGGTTGGAGCCAGGCAGCGAGATTTTGGGCAGCCTGGTTTTGCTTTGCAGTTGTGGTGTTGGGCCGGGATCCACCTTGCGCTGGTGGGGTCTGGCCTTAGCTTGTGCCCTGTCTTATAAGGTTTGGCCCTTGGCTCTGCTCTGGGCGGGGCTGTGGACGAGCCAGCAGTGGCCGCGGCAACCGTTGCGTTCGCGTCAGCAGTGCGGGGCATCAGGACTGCTTTTGCTGCTGCTGGTGATGGGGCTTTCCTGGCTGGGACGGTTTAATTTGCCGGCTACCTCTGCTGAGGTGATTCCCCATCCTCTCAGCTCCCAAGGTGGCTTGGCCGTTTTGGCTACTTTGATGCTGCCCTTGGGGTTGAGCTTGGTGCGGCTGGGCTGGCCTTGGGCGGAACGGCAGCAAGCCCTGCTCAGCTTGGCCGGCTTGGGCCATGTCCTCTGGGTGGGAGTGCTGGCAGCAGTGTTTTGGGATCCCCAAGTGAACACCCTGCAGCAAAGTGCTCGCTGGGGTTTGGTGGTGCTCCCCTTCCTATGCCTGAGCGCCGGCGGCGTCTTGGCTGAGATCCCCTACCGGAGCTGGCGGCGGGTTTTGGGATCCCTACTCCTGGGCAGTTCTTTCTTGTTATCGTGGCAGGCATTGGCCTAAGGTATTCTTTCTCTTGCTTGCCATGACCCAGACCTCGTCCGCATCGGCACCGCGCAGCACTTCGCGGCCCTTGTTGCAAACCCTTTTTGCCCAACGGGCTCAGGCTGTGATCCCTTCTCCTTTCGGGGCGGAGATCCCAGGGGCGGTGCCAGTGGTTACCAGTTTTACCTTTGGGCTGGCGGATCCGCGTCTGTTCCCCAAGGCCGACTTGGCGCGGGCCACGGCGGAGGTGTTGGCGGAAGATGGGGACAATGCCCTCAATTACGGCGGCACGTTTGCCGGGCTGATCGACGTGGTGCTGCAGTTGATGCGGGATAGAGGGGTAGAGGCCCAGCCGGAAAACCTACTGATCGGCTATGGCTCTGGGCAGATCCTCGGCCTGTTGCCTCAGGTCTTCGTGGAGCCGGGGGATGTAGTCATTGTGGAAGGGCCCACCTTCATGGGGGCTGTCAGCCGTTTTGCGGCGGCAGGAGCGCGTCTGATCTCGATCCCGGTGGATGGGGAGGGCATGGTGGTGGATCGCTTGGAAGAGGTGCTGCGCGATCTGGCTCGCCAAGGGATCCGCCCCCGATTTGTCTATACCATTCCCACCTTCCAAAACCCCAAAGGCTGCACCCTCTCTGGGCCACGGCGGCAGAAATTGGTGCAGTTGGCAGCTGAGTACGGTGTGGTGGTGGTGGAGGACGAGGCCTACTACGACCTGCGCTTTGCCGGGGATCCCTTGCCCAGTTTGGCTGCGCTGGATCGGGAAGGCTGGGTTCTTCATGTGGGCACCTTCTCCAAGATTGTGGTGCCGGGGGTGCGGGTGGGTTGGGCCTGTGGTCACCCTGAGATCATCCGCCGCTTGGAGATGTTTCGCAGCGAGGGATCCCTGGGGCCCTTTTTGGGCCGGGTGGTGGCCCGCTATTGCGGGGAGGGCCGTCTGCAAAGCCACATTCAACTCCTCACCCGTCGCTACCGAGAAAAGTGCCAGGTGATGCTGGAGGCCATCGCTCAATATTTTCCGCCCGAAGTCAAGGTGGAGGCCCCTGGGGGTGGATTCTTCGTTTGGTGTGAGCTACCCCCTTTCCTAAGCGCCAGCACCTTGTTGCAGGCTACCCGTGCCCTGGGGGTCACCTTCCTACCGGGCACCCACTGCTTTGCCGATGGCCAAGGAGACCATGCTCTGCGCCTGGCCTTCAGCTATCAACCCGAGGAGCGCATTGTCAGTGGGATCCAGACCATTGGGGAACAACTGTACAGACTGATACACTCTTGCGCCAGCGGTGCGGAGCAGCAAGGGAAGGAGCTCTCCAAAAGCATGGATCCTTGAAGCCCAGAGCGCAGATTTCCCGCTCACCTGCCCCCCACAGCCTTAGCCATGCGCCGGAAAAATTGCCCAACGCCCTTCACCAGGTTGGGTGCAGCTTCTGGACGAGCCGGGATCCCTGCCATGAGGGTGTAGTAGTCATCCAAGAGGGTGTGCTCTTCTGGAGAGACCGTGTTGTCGGCCATCATCAGGTTGCCGATTGCTCCCAAAAGTTGCATACGCTCGGTTTCGCTAGCCTGGGCTAGATAATCGGCCATCCAGCGCTCGGTTTGCTCCATCGGGATGGGCTCTTGGATCAGTTCTCGCAGCTCGGTATCGTGCTCCAAACCATAGCGGCGCAGCAGGGATCCCAAGTAGGCCAATTCCTGGGGTTCCAAATGCCCATCGGCCCAAGCAGAGCCGGCCACAATTTTGAGCATGAGCTGATGTTGAGTTGTGGGGTTCATGGTGGGATCCCTTGCTGAGAACTGTCAGCGATCCGGAGGCCTTAGAGGCTGAAGAGTTGAGGGGATGACCAGCTTCAACAACTATAGCCAGACCTTAGGTGAGCCATCTGCATTCGCGCCAGCGGTGCGCAGCCCTTTTTGCGGCTAGAATCGTTATCTGTATTCACGGACACTGAGCTACCGCGATAGCGGGACGGAGTCCTTTTTCTCGCCCATTCTTGCAATGCTGAGCGCCTCTCCTTGCCAATTGGATCTTGCCATTCCGGCCCCAGGTCGGCTGTACCGCGGCAGCGGCGTTCTGGAAGCTGTGCCCCTCACCGTGCTGGGATCCCGCGTGCTGGTGATCGGGGGGGAACGCTCCTTGGCTGTAGTTGAGGCCCCCCTGCAGCGCAATTTCGCCCGGGATCCCGCCCTCCAAGTTCACTGGACTACCTACGGGGTAGACTGCAGCGAGTCCGAGCTGGCGCGTTTGCAGGCGCTGGCCACGGCGGAATCGGTAACCGGCATCTTAGGAGTGGGGGGTGGCAAGGCACTGGATACGGCCAAGCTAGTGGCCCACCGGCTGCGGATCCCCGTGGTTACCGTGCCCACCTCTGCGGCCACCTGTGCCGCCTGGAGTGCCCTATCCAATATCTACTCCAACAGCGGCGCTTTTCAGCGGGATGTGAGCCTGGATCGCGCCCCTGCTGCCCTGATCCTGGACTATGAGCTGATTCTGCAAGCTCCAGCGCGCACCCTAGTGGCTGGGATCGGAGATGCCTTGGCTAAGTGGTACGAGTCTTCCGTCAGCAGCGGCAGTTCAGAAGATGCCCTGGTGATTGGCGCTGTGCAGCAGGCCCGCGTCCTGCGGGATTTGCTCCTCCAGCAATCGGTGGCGGCCTTGAGGGAGCCGGGCGGAACCGCTTGGAAGCAGGTGGTGGATGCCTGCATCTGCCTGGCAGGGATCGTTGGCGGCATGGGTGGGGCCAAATGTCGGACGGTGGCTGCCCACGCTGTCCACAACGGGCTAACCCACTTGTCGGGGCACCGGGCCACCCTGCACGGCGAGAAGGTGGCTTTCGGCATTTTGGCCCAGCTCCGCCTAGAAGAGATCCTGCAGGGAAGCCAGTTGGCGCTGGCGGCACGTACCCAGTTGCTGACCTTTTACCGGCAGGTGGGGTTGCCCCTCAACTTGCGGGATCTCAAGCTAGGTCACTTGGGATCCGCCGACCTGCTGCATGCTGCCCAAGTGGCCTGCCAGCCAGGATCCGACATCCACCACCTGCCCTTCCCCGTCAGTCCAGAAGCCCTGTTGGTGGCCCTTACCACCACAGACCTGACCAGCTCCAGCCCTGTTCTCCCTCGGCTGTAAGTCCTGGCAGAGGATATCTGTCTGCTATCCAACTCCGCCGGTACGGGCCTGGGTCGGCATTGTGGGCAGGCGGGCTTCGCCGTAGGCTCCAGAGGTGGCGCCCACCAAGATCAAGGCTCCGCCCATCCAAGTCCACCCATCCGGGATCTCGGCAAACACCCAAAACCCGATTAGGCTGGCCCAGAGCAGACGGGAGAAATCCAGAGGCAGCAGCATCGTCACCTCAGCCAGCTTGTAGGCCTGGGCGAGGGCCACCTGGCCAATGCTGCCCAGTAGCCCCATGGCCACCATCCACAGCCACTGCTCAGGAGAAGGCCAGGTCCAAACCCAGACGGCAGCCAGAAAGGAAAGGGGGGTCTGCAGCAGGCCCATGTAGGCCGTAATCGTGAGGCTGGACTCGGTGCGGGAGAGGATCTTGAGCACGATGGTCACCCAGGCAAAGAGTGCTGCCGCCCCCAAGGCCAGCCCTGTTCCCAGAGAAAACTCTCGGAAGCCTGGCCTCAACATCACCAAAGCCCCGGCAAACCCCAGGCCCAATCCCAGCCAGCGGGACGAGCGCATCTGCTCGCCCAACACCCATACCGCCATCGTGCCGGCAAACAAAAGTTGAACAAAGCTCAGCGCCGTAGCTTCTGCCAGAGGCAACAGGCTGGCTGCCCAAAAGGAGAGCAACATCCCCACCGTGCTGATCGCCGAGCGCAGGAGGTAAAACTCCATCTTGGCGGTGTGCAGAGACTGGATCCCAGCCCGCAACACCAGCGGCGACAGGGCGAGAAACCCGAATAGGTTGCGCAAAAACACAATCTGAAAGGGGTGAAGGGCGGGAGTGTTGAGCCGGATGATCGCGCCTAAACAGGCAAAGCAAGCAGTGGCCAGCAGCTTCAGGGCAACTCCTTGCCAGAGCCTTATTTTTCCCCACTCTGCAAAGCGGCTCAGCTGGTGGCGACACCACGTCTCCAAAGTCACAGCTCACACCCAAATGGTTTAGGCACTAAGTTTTCAGCCTTGAACTCTCAGCTTAAACGGACTTCCAGGGATCCGAACTGCGCCCCTGGGCACTCCTTGCTGCCCACCGGCCCCCCTGATTCCCAGGGGGAAAAAGATGGGGATCCCAAGACATGGCCATTTCAAGTAGCCATGAAACAACTCACCCCGTCGCTCCATAGCTCCCCTCTCTCTTTGGGAGAGGGGCTGGGGGTGAGGGCGTGGAACCTCTAGGTTTGCTTGAGAATCTCTTTCAAGTAGCCGATGACCGTTTCCGGCTTGAGATGGGCCATACAGGGATGACCCTCCACCAGGCAGGTTTCGTTTTTGAACTTGTTCTCTGCGCAGACCCGGCACTTGTAGGCGGTTTGGGTGAGATAGACGTGGGGCAGACGAGGAGCCCACAGTCGCACCGGGCTGGCCCCATCCCCATCGGCATCGTTGCCAAACAGGGCAATGGTGGGACAGCCCACTGCCGCCGCGATGTGCATCGGCCCCGCATCCACGGAGATACACACCCGCGCCCGCTTCAGGGCCCCCGCCAGCTCCATGAGGCTGGTTTTGCCCCGCAGGTCAACCATTCCCGTTTGGGCCAGCAGTTCGTCTTCGCTGCTGCCGCCGTGGTAGAGGGATTGCTGCAGCTCCGGCGCGCTGCCGATTAGCCCCACCTGCAGGCCCTGGCCTTGGCACCACTGGATCACCTGCCGCCAGTACTCCAGAGGCCACATCTTGGCGCGGCGGGTAGTGGTGATGTGCACCAAGACCTCTGGCACCGGAAAACCGGGATCCCGGCTGGGCAGCTCCAGGCGGAAAAAATCCGTCTCCACGTACGCCAGGCGACAGAAGATTTCGGCGATGTAGTTGCTGGTGAGGATCCCTTTGTAGCGCTGCAGAAACTCCAGGCCGTTCCAGTCGTCATCCTGGAGCATGCGCTGTACCGGGTCGGAGCCGGGGTCCAACTTGCGGCGAAAATCCAGAGTCAAGCCGGCCCCGGCAATGTATTGAGGGCGCAGGGCCGTTACCGCCACCAGGTTGAGCTCGCTAAACTCGTCGCAATTGATGGCCAAGTCGTAGGGGCCGGCCTGGGTCACCCGTTCTCGCACAGCAGCGGTCAGGGCCTCGAGGTAATCGGGACGACGGCTGTAGAGAGGAAAGCTGAAGTCGATGTAGGGGCAGTGGAGCTCAAAGTCGCGGGTAATCTCGCTGCCAAAAAAATCCAGCACACAGCCGGGGTATTTTTCCTTGAGGCCCCGCAACAGCGGGATGGTAACCACAAAATTGCCCACCTTGCTGGAGGAAAACACCGCCAGGTGGGGATGTTCCCGCAGAGGTTGGTTGGCAAACCGTTGCATAAGGCTGGGATCCCCAGGAAGATATCAACCCCGCTGGAGGTGGTGCGGGTGGTGCAGACAGAGCACTTTTGCTAGGCTAGCATTCCTCTGTCCTGTGCTTTGATGGCCATGCTGGGATCCCTGGGCCTCAGGGGAGACTGGCTTGGCTGCCATCCCAGATGACCACCACAGCAAAGCGATCCAGAAAGCCATCTGTCGCATTCATCTGGCGCAGACTAAAAGCATCTTCGGCGGAAATCACCAGGTCGTAGCCCAGGGTGCGGATGGCACGAATGCGGTGAGGCCGTTCCCCGATGCGGTTCACCAGTGAGCGGGCCTGCTCTTCCGAGGTGGCATAGGCAGCTGTGCCCTCGCTGCCCACAAAGGCCGCGTTGAGGTCTTGGCCAAGAGTAACGGGGGTATAGACTTGATTGCCATCGGGATCAAACAAGCGCATTGACTGGCTGGGCAAGAAATCTAAGCCCCGCGCATCCACAATCAACCCTGTCACTTGCGGTTCCCGCCGCTGGGATCCCGCCTCCAGACCCGTTCCGCCCCCTGGCCCTTGGCCTGTGCCCACCCCTGAGCCAGGACTGGCTCCGCGCACCCCACTCTGGCCGCTGCCCGGCCCGATCACTTCCCCCTGCCGGGATCCAGAGCCACTGCCGCCAGGGCTGGTGCCGAACTGCCGCAACAGATCCAGATCGAAAACCGGGCCTTCTGCCACTTCTCCATGGCCGGGTTGGGCCGGCTGGACTTTTGGATCGGCTTGATCTGTTTGTGGGAGCGGAACAGAATCCTGGGTTACTGGACGCCAGGGCGTTGCTTCAGAAGCGGGCAGGGTAGGGGATCCCCCTTGCAAGCGGTAAAGGGGAGGAAACAGCGTTTGGGCATCCACAGCTTCCACCGGCAAGACCGGCCCCGCCAGCAGGATCCCCAGTGCTGCCCAGCTCACTTGGATCCGTATGCCTTGAATCCTATACTTCCACCACCTCATGCCCACACCTCTTGGCCTCAAAACCTGCGGCCCGCTCGGCAACCGCTCATCCTCCCCCATGTTATCCAGGCAGGGCCGGTTCGGCAGGGGATCCCGCGCAGTCTTCCCCTTGGCTTGAGAGCAGCTGGGGCTCCTGGCCTCTCCCTAAAGGTGGGTCGGAGAACAAGAGATTGATCCCCAGCGATCCCCAGGGTCTTGACCGACAGGCAAAAATACGCAAACATGGGTTCATCATTCTTGATGATCCCCGTTGATCCCCACCTGTGGTCATCAGCGGCTGGAGAGCCCGAGGCAAGCCGATACATCAGCAGGTTCAAGGTTGTCCTCAGAACCACAAGCTGGGATCGGCCCATAGGACAAAAGCTGGAGCATTGCACGAAGCCCGATTTGTCGAAGACAGGAGACCCCGACCATGCCACAAGAGCGGATCCCGTTGGAAGAAATGACCATCCGGCAGTTGCGGGAAGAAGCTGCCCGCTATCAGATCCCCAAGTACAGCCGCATGACCAAAGACCAGCTGATTGAGGCCATTCGAGAGGCCCAAGTCAAAGCTGGCCGCCCTGTCGATGCCATGCCGGAGCCCAAGGGGCAAGAATCGGTCACCCAAACGAAGTTTAGGGGTCAAGAGGTTGCCGGCAAGACGGATCTGGCCGATGTGGACAAAGGGCTGGGGGATCTGCCGGAGGGCTATGGGGAAAGCCGCATCGTTTTGCTGCCGCGGGATCCCCAGTGGGCCTACGCCTATTGGGATGTGCCCAACGAGGCTAAAGAAAGCAAGCGCCGCGAGGGCGGCCAACAGTTGGCGCTGCGCCTCTACGATGTGACGGATATCGATTTCAGCTACCAGCCGGCCCACAGCATGCAGGAGTACCCCTGTGATGAGTTGGCGCGGGAGTGGTATTTGCCGATCCCGGTGAGCGATCGTTCCTACATTGTGGAAATTGGCTACCGGACGGCAGATGGCCGCTGGCTGATGTTGGCCCGCTCGGCGGCGGTGATGGTGCCGCCGGTCTTTCCCTCCGACTGGTTTGAAGAGCACTTCCTGACAGTGCCCTTCGACATGGCTCTGCAGGGCCGCACCCTTTACCAGCTCAGCGAGCCCTACAAGCGCAGCGCCACCGGCATGGGCGTGGTGGACTACAAAGGCGATGAGCCGCAGCAGGGTGCCACGGTCGATCCCTTCCTAGAAATGGTGGGTGGCTTTGAGGCGATGCGGGTGGCGGGATCCCTGTTTGGCAGCCACCAGATGGGCAGCCGCCAATTGGTGCCCGAGCAGGCCATCAGCTCGTTTATCATCCCCTCGGGTGTGGGCATGATGGGGATGGCCATGGCGGAGGTGCCCGCTGCTCCCTGGATGGCTTCAGGATCCGGCCTGGGCCTGTTCTCGGGGGCTTCCGAAGTGCTGCCGCAGCGCTCTCGCAAGTTCTGGTTGGTGGCCGATGCCGAGCTGATTGTCTATGGGGCCACAGAGCCGGATGCCACCGTTACCATTGGCGGGCGGAAGATCCAGCTCAACCCCGATGGCACCTTCCGCTTCCACATGGCCTTCCCAGACGGCAACATCGACTTCCCCATCTTTGCGGTGGCTGCCGATGGCGAGCAAAACCGGGAGATCCACATGACTTTCGACCGCCGCACCCTCTCCCGCCGCACCAACACCAAGGAGGAGGCCATCGAAGAGTTGTTGCCCTGAAGGATCCAACCTTTCCCTTCTTG
>NZ_JANSHW010000149.1:0-2785 GCF_047461815.1 Synechococcus sp. R6-10 | reverse complement strand
AAGGCCTCGCCCTCCATGACCGTACACCAGTGGCAACTGGAATAGCCGATGGATAGGAAAATCGGCCTATCCTCGGCCCGGGCTTTCTCCAGAGCTTCTGGGATCCAAGGCCACCAATCCACCGGGTTCTCGGCGTGCTTGCGCAAGTAAAGGCTGGAACTTGTGGCGAGGCGATTGGCCATGAGTACACCCTCTCACCCTTTTTGCTTTTCAGGCTAGCGCGTCCTCCTCCCAAGGCAGAGCCAACCCACTGTTGTTCAAGATACACTCACCCAGGATCCCTGTCGGTCAAGCCTGCTCCTGCTCGGCAGCCGGGACTAAAAACTCCAGAGGGCGCCCGTGCAAGACCAAGGTGGTGCTGGGGTTTTCCACAAAGCCGATCCGCTCGTAAAAGCCGCGCTGATGGGTTGTGAACAGGTAGATGCGCTCCACCGACTGCAGGTGGGGATGGCTGATCAGGGTTTCCACCAACTTGCGGCCAATGCCCTGACGTCGGTAATCGTGATCAACCACGATATCCCAGAGGACGGCTCGGTAAACCCCATCGGAAGTGGCGCGGCCAAAGCCAATCAGGCGCTCCCCATCCCAGGCGCTGACCACCGGATGGCTGTGGGCAACGGCCCGCTCCATCTCCTGCCGCTGGCGATTCTGCGCCCAAAAGGCATTGCGGTTCAACAGCAGGAGAAGTTGATCCAGATCCAGCTCGCCCCGCTCCAGAGAGAAGCGAATGTTGCGGTTGTCCACCGGCTGACGAGAGAGGGCGATGACAGGCTCAGGAGAGGGATCGGGCATGAAGAAAACCTTTGCAGCAGTGAGGGTTGGCAAGGGGAAGTTCAACAAAACGCTTGGGCCTGACAAACTGAGGCTAGCTGGCCGAGGCATTGTCGGCGGCTGGCCCCGCCTGCTCTAGGGCATAGGCCTTGAAGCGCTCCAGGTCCGCCTGGATGGTGCTCTCCACCACTTTGCCCACAAACAGGCCATCCAAGATTTTGCCGAGGATCCCCGGGAGCTTGTAGGCCACCGACAGCTTCACAATGGTACTGCCTTTGCGGTCGTAAAAGCGCAGCGCGCCCCGATTGGGCAGCCCCTCCACCGAACTCCAGCCGATGTGTTGGTGTTTCACCACCGTGTGGGTGCGGGAGATCCAACTGAAGGTGAGGCCGCGGGTATCCAGTGTCCACCGGGACAGCTCCTGATCCAGCAATTCCACCGAGCGGATCCACTTCATCCAACGGGGCATGAGGGTGAGGTTGGCCCACAAATCCCATACCTGCTCAATGGGAACAGGCACCTCCACCTGACAGGTATGCTCTAGCCAATCTGACTCTGACATAGGGCCTCCCACGCAACACCCAGCAGAAACACAAACCATCCAGGGGCTTGGCCACAACGCCTCGGGACGGGATCCCTGCCTTTACAAAATTTTATATCGACCTAAGATAGCATTATCGGCCTGATGAAAGTTTGGGGCTCTGCGCTTTTTGGCAGCCCGATTTCTTTTGCCGGCAAGTTGCGGCTGCCCCCCATGAGGGCAACGCAGAAGGCAGGTATCATGATTGCCATCTGCAAGCTTCACTTGCAAGGGTTCGATGCATCCACTCGGTTGACTCGACGGGACGACCTCACCATGGTTTCACAATGGAAACAGCATCTTAAGAACTACTTCGTGGCAGGGTTGCTGGTGGTGATCCCTCTGGCAACTACCATTTGGCTGACGGTGGAGGTGGCCACCTGGAGCATTGGCTTTCTGACCAGCATTCCGAAGCAGTTCAATCCCATCCAGGGTTTGCACCCGATCTTGATCAACCTCATCGATCTGGCGGTGGGCCTGTTGACGCCGATTGTGCTCATCCTGCTGATCGGCTTTATGGCCCGCAACATTGTCGGCCAGTGGCTGCTCAATCTCAGCGAACAGTTGCTCCATGCGATTCCGGTGGCGGGGCTGGTGTACAAGACCTTGAAGCAATTGGTCAGTGTTTTGTTTGCCCCCAACAATCAGCGCTTTCGGCGGGTGGTGCTGGTGGAATATCCCCGACCAGGAGCTTGGGCGCTGGCCTTTGTGACGGGCACCATTCAAACTCCCATTCGGCCCGATGGGCCGCAGCGCTCCCTTGGCCTGTTTGTGCCCACCACCCCCAATCCAACGACGGGCTGGTACGCCATTGTGCCGGAAGACCAGGTGGTGGAAGTGTTCATGCCGGTGGAAGATGCTTTTAAGATGCTCATTTCCGGCGGCATTGTCACCCCCGAGAGCTTTGAAGCGGGGCTGCAGCGGCGAGAAGGAGCTTTGGCCGTGACCATGCCCAGTTTGCGGGAGCTGGTGGAGCAGGAGCGGGTGGCAGGATCCCCCAGGGCTGACTCGGTGGGCTCTGAGGTAGGTTTTGAGACTGAAGGGATCCCTTAATCCTGCTTTCCTGTCCCTGCAGAAGGGCCGGGCTGCCAGAGCTGGTATTCTTTGGCCTGTTCCAAGCGCACATAAAAAGGCCGCATTTGCCGATCCAATGCCTCCACTTGCTCGGAGGGAAAGGCCTTCCAGTCAGCACGGCTGGCCCAGCGGAGGATGAGGTGGACAAGTTCGGGATCCTCTTGATCCAGCCAAACTTCTTTGCCCAGAAAACCCGGATGCCGGCGCAGGGCGGATCCCCAAACCCGCTCGTCTTGCTCAAGAAAGGCTGCTTGCCCACCGGGAGGAACCCGGAAGCAGAGATGTTCGATGGCGATAGGGCCGGGCGGGCTGGGGCAGGTCGACATAGGAGCAGAGGCGGCAAAGTTAAAGATGGGCCCT
>NZ_JANSHW010000148.1:0-9375 GCF_047461815.1 Synechococcus sp. R6-10 | reverse complement strand
CCGAGCAGTTCACCACCACATCAATGCGGGGCCGGCCCAGTTCCTCCAAGGGGATCAGCTCCACCTTGTTCACCCGCCCCAGGGCATCGGGTTTGGGTCGCACCCCCAGCAAACACAGCACCTGCGCCAGCGACTCCCCGTAGGTCTTGATGTTGTCGGTGCCCCAGAGCACCACCGAGATGGTTTCCGGGTACCGGCCACCGTTACTGCTCATCTCGCGAGCCAGCAGCCGTTCCACCACGATCTCCGCAGACTTAATCGCGGCTGCCGTGGGGATAGACTGGGGATCCAAAGCATGGATGTTCCGTCCTGTGGGCAACACATTGGGGTTGCGGATGGGATCCCCTCCTGGCCCCGGCGAAATGTACTCCCCTTCCAAGGCCCGCAGCAGGGATCCCAGCTCATAATCTGCCGTAATTTGCTTGAGGTACTCCTCCAGAAATTCAAACAAGGGCTTCAAAAGATCCGGATCCACCTGGGGGTAGCCCGCTTCTTTTAGGACTGCCAACCAGGGGGCTTGCCGGCCCATGTTGAAAAAGTTGAGCTTGGCCACCCGCGCGACCCGGCCCTGGGCGTCGGTCTGCTCCTGCACCAGCGCCGCCACCGCCTTCTGGCAGGCCTTGTTGATGCGATCCAGCAGCTCCGTATCCGCCAGGTGTCCCCGATCCCGGTTGCGGTAGATCTCATCGATATCCCGGCCCAGGCTTTGGGCGAGAATGCGGGGCAGGCCGAGGATCCCTTCTTCGGGGCGGTCAATGCTGGCAATGCTCACCAGGGTGGCAATCGCCTCCTCTGCTGTGGGGGGCGCTCCAATGACGTGCAGACCACAGGGCAACAGCCGCGACTCGATCTCCATCAGCTGGGCGTAGAGCTTGCCCACCACCCTGTCCCGCTCTTCCAAGCTCAACTGGGCGGCGTCCCCCTGGGGCAACTCCACATCCTTGTCCAGGTTCACCAGCCGCGCCTTGTCGCAGATGGTGTTAACAATCTGAATGCCGCGCCCCCCTTCCCGCAGGCTTTGGTAAGAGCCGATCAGCTCCCGCAGCTCTTGCAGCCCCTTGTAGAGGCCGGCGTTTTCTGCCGGCGGCGTCAGGTAGCTGATGGTGCAGGCGTAGCCCCGCCGCTTGGCAATAGTGGCCTCACTGGGGTTGTTGGCGGCGTAGTAGTACAGGTTGGGCAGGGATCCAATTAGATTATCCGGATAGCACTCGCCCGACATGCCGATCTGCTTGCCCGGCATAAACTCCAGGGATCCATGGGTGCCAAAGTGCAACACCGCATCCGCCCCCCAAACTTTCTCCAGGTAGGTGTAGTAGGCAGCAAAGCCGTGGTGGGGGCTGGCTGACCTGGAAAAAAGCAGCCGCATGGGATCCCCTTCATAGCCGAAGGTGGGCTGCACCCCGATGAACACATTGCCAAAGTGCTTGCCGTAGATCAACAGATTTTGCCCATCGGTATTCAGGTGCCCCGGCGCTGGCCCCCAGTATTGCTCGATGGCTTTCACGTAGGGTGTCAGCGCCTCGTACTCCCGCACCGACAGTTTGGCGGCCACATTCAGCTCCGGGCTGGCGTACTGGGCCTGGGGATCGTGCAGGATGGACTCCATCAGCTCCTGCGGGGTTTTGGGCAGCTCGGGGCCGAGGTCATAGCCGTTGTGGGCCAGGGCCTGCATCACCCGGTGAATAGAGGCAAATACATCCAAGTAGGCTGCTGTCCCCACATTGCCTTTGTCCGGTGGGAAGCTGAAGACGGTGATGGCGATCTTCTTCTCCAGCTTGGGCTTGCGCCGCAAATTGGCCCATTTAATGGCCCGCGCCGCGATCAGCTCGATCCGATCCTGCATTGCGTGAGCTTTGCCGGTGGCCGCGTCCCGCCCTGAGAGGATGATGGGATCGATGGCCCCGTCCAGCTCGGGAATGGCAATCTGCAAAGCCACCTGCACCGGGTGCAGCCCCAGGTCGCTGGCAGCCCATTCTTCCGTCGATTGAAACACCAAGGGCAGCGCCACCATGTAGGGGCGATTCAGCCGTTGCAGCGCTTCCACCGCCTTGGGGTGATCCTGCCGCGCCGGCCCTCCCACCAGGGCAAACCCGGTTAGCGACACGACCACATCCACAATGGGCGCTGTCTTCTGCGCGTTCCAGAAAAACTCGTTCACCGGCTTGGAGAAATCTAGACCCCCGGCAAACACCGGCACCACCCGCGCCCCGCGCGACTCCAGCTCTTGCACCATGGCCACGTAGTGGGCATCATCCCCCGTCACCAGGTGGGTGCGCTGCAACACCAACCCCACGCAGGGAGCCAAGGGATCCTTCACGTCCTGCGGCAGATCCTCGCGGGCGTTGTACCAATCCAAATACTCCGCCAGACTGGCAAACATCTGGGGTGCCAGGGGGTGCCAAATGCCCATCTCCAAATAGGTGACCGGCTCGGCAAACTGCACCTGATCCCGCATCCCCGGCAGGTAGCGATCCGCCAGCATCAGCAAAAAGTTCTCCAGGTTCTCGCGGGATCCCCCCAGCCAGTACTGGAAGCTGAGCATGAAGTTGCGGGCATCCTGCGCCTTGTCGAAGGGTAGATACTTCAGCACCTTGGGCAGCGTCTGCAGCAGCTTCAGCATCCCCTCCTGGAAGTTGGATCCCTGCTGGCGCTTGCGCATGAACTGGGCAATGGCGCTCTTGGACTGTCCCAGCTGCGCCATAGAAAAGGATCCCATCTTGTTCAGGCGCATCACTTCCGGCATGGAAGGGAAGACCACCACCGCATCCAGCCGCTCCCGCAGGGGCTGCACCGCCTGCACCACCTTCTGGGCAATGTCTTCGATAAAAATCAGGGATCCGATAAAGACATTGGCCGTTTCCAGATCCCGCCGAAAAGCCTCATAGCCCGCGGGATCCCGCAGCTCCTCCACCAGATAGCCGGACAGCTCCACCGCCAGCTTGGAATTGTGGGCATTGATGTGCTGCACTGCTGCGGTCAGGGCACTCTGATATTGCGGCTCCAACACCACATACACCACCTTCATCAAGCGGCGATCCCCCACCTCGGCAGGGGTAACGTGGCGGGTGATGGGCTTAACCAGAGTAAACATGCGGTCGCTCTCCGTCGTGCAATGCAAAAATTGGGTAAACCGGGGAAAGGATTCTGTCCTGCTAACGCGAAAGGACTCCGTCCCGCTGACGCGAAAGGACTTCGTCCCGCTGACGCGAAAGGACTTCGTCCCGCTGACGCGATAGGCAGGATCCCCTATTGTCTGTTTCCCGTTCTACCAGAGAAACGGATCCCTGCTGAGGGTATGACGGCAAGGTCGTAACAATTCGCAATGATCGCTGAGGTACTGTAAAGGGAAAGAGGATCCTTTCCCCAGAGAGCGTCCCCTTCTAAGGATCCAATGGACTTCTCACCCCGCGCCCGCCTTTATTCAGCACATGGGTGTAAATCATGGTGGTTTTGACATCTTTGTGGCCCAACAATTCTTGGACGGTGCGGATGTCGTAGCCGTTTTGCAGGAGATGAGTGGCAAAACTATGGCGGAAGGTGTGGCAAGTAAACTACCCGACTCCGTACCGCTTTAGCGATACAGAGTAGGCTTTTAGTAGCCCTGGGCCTGCTCTGCTCTACCAGAGAACAAAACAGGCCCGAACCTCTAGGCTGGTTTACAGCAGCCCCAATCGACCGTTACCAGTGCCTTAAATAACCGTTTCTGGTGCCCGCAGTGTTATTATAGCACAAGGCAAGTGAAGTCGCACATTCCTCCCGACACTGACTTTATGAGTACAGTGTGAGGCTCCTGCGATTTCTAGCTGACTTGCTCCAGGAGCTTTCTGGGTCTAGGTATAGGTGTGTTAATGCTCATTCAGCCAGATAAAAACCCTTTGGAGGTAATTATCGCTCAAAATGTTGACTATACAGACAAATTAGGGCAGCATTACACTAGGCGATGGAAAAGTCTGCTTCTTAGGTGATTATCAGTCATCTAGCTGCAGAAACACATGTTGGGCGGCTTCGCCTAAGTTCAAGTTGGGAGAGATTTTATGCCCCAGAGAAATACTTTGATATGCACGGTTGGAACAAGTCTTTTTGACAACTTAAGTCGTTTGTCAGCAACTATACCCAATGTGCCATCAAATTGGGAAAATATTCGCAAGGCTTATGATGAACAAAATTGGACAAATTTAGCTGAAGAGATGCTTAGAGTCTCGCCAACCGACAGAGTGTGCGGCGCTGAAATCAACACAATAGAAGAAGCCCGAAGAAAAAGCTGGCTTGAACTTGAAAATCTAATTTTTCTTGTTTCGGATACTCCTAAAGGAAAAAACACAGGAGAATTTCTAAAGCGCTATTTTGAACGACGTACCGACCTCAATTTACGAAATCTCGAATATCAAACTGTTGATAATCTTCAAGATGAGCGCCCCACAGATTTTAGAGTTCACGGCTTAAGAAATCTTGTTCGCAAAGCTGGCGAATATATACAAAGATTTGGTGGTGCTGAATATGTCGCCATTGACGCAACTGGCGGATACAAAGCGCAAATAGCAATAGCCGTTATTGTTGGGCAGGCATTGAACATACCTGTTTTTTATAAACACGAGAGATTTTCGGAAATTATAGATTTTCCTCCGTTGCCCATATCATTCGACTACGAAATTCTTGCACAAAATGCAGATGTACTAACAGACTTTGAACGCGGCGGAGCGTTTTCGCGCAGTGAATTAGGTGAAATTGACGAAAAGTTTCGTGTTTTATTGGCAGAGATTGTTGTTGATGGGGAGTCTGTTTACGAATTAAGTCCGATAGGGCAGATTTACTTAACAGGTTTTCGTATCCGCAACCCAAAGCCGGTAAGACTAATACCAGCCGAAAATAAAAAAGAGCCATCGTTTAGAGATGACCATTACCCAACTGGGTTTAGAGATTTCGTGAAAAAAGTTTGGCGGGAAAACCCATGGATAGTAACAGCGAACTCATTGCCTTACGACAAGCAGAAATCAATTAAGGGTATTGGATTCTATGTTCGAGAAGAAGATGGCAAAAAACGGCTTATAGGAACGTTCCAAGATAAAGATAATTTTGGCGCAAGGTTTTGGATTCATGTTACCGATGAATCTTCAATCGCCTTAGCATGGGCGGCAGACACCTTAAACCAGAAGTACAGACCATGAACAACAACTACGCCGCCCAACACGCGCTTCCACCTGACACCGCTCCGCTGCGCTTCGCGGCGCAGGTGAAGTGCAGGCCGTTATATTGCCAGCGCCAGAGCTGTGCCTTGTCAAGGCTGTTGGTGAAGGGGCGCTGGCGTCTGTGGGTAGTTGAACCGATCGGTGGAAAAATTTACACAACATAACAAGTCACTGCACCCGACCTGATGTTAAAATTCGAGAAATACCCAAAACTGCTGGCGGCGGGTGAGTTCAGCCGTTATATTGCTTGTCTTATTAGTCAAATAGATTTAGTTTAGTCATTTGGAGACAGCATGTCAGAAGGTAAGTTCCAGAACTATGCTCCACTTAACCCAAACACAGCAGAGAAAAAGTTTTGGGAATGCCTCAAAAAGACATTTCAGAATGAGCCATGCGTAGCTTACTTTAGGTATCCAATTTTTAAACGCACAGGCAATCTCACCAGAGAACCTGACGTTATCTTTATGCACAGAGATTTAGGATTGTGGGTATTTGAGTGTAAAGGGTGCAGTATCGCTAACATTGAAAGTATCGAAGGGCATCAGTGGAAAATGACTAATTGGCATAGGGAAGAGGAATTGCCTATGCTTCAAGCTGAGGATGGCATGCTTGCAATAAGTGCGAAACTCGCAGAACGAAGAGAAACACGAGGACTGGTCACCTCACACTACAGAGTGGTGTTACCCTTTGTTAAAGGGCAAGAATGGCAAGATAAGGGATTTTCTGACTTGCCCTGTACCCAAGGCGTTGTTTTGCTGGAGGAGGATCTCAAGCCATCGACTCTCCGAGAAAAACTACAGTTGGGCGCTTGCGAAAAACCACAGCGTCCTCTATCTGATGAACAGTGGCAAAACATCGTTGCTTTACTGGGCGGTTCGCTACCAAGACAAGAACCTAGAGCCATACCCACAGGAACACCACCCGAAAATCCTGTAAGAGTCATCCATTATCTGGAATCTCGCCTTCGTTTTCTGGACGATCAACAGCAAAAGGTAGCTTTTGAGGTTCCAGATGGCCCTCAGCGTGTTAGAGGATTAGCAGGAACAGGGAAAACCGTTCTATTTGCCAAGAGAGCCGCAAAAATCCATGCCGCGCACCCTGACTGGAAAATTGCTTTTGTGTTTTTTACACAGGCACTTTACGACCAAATCATAGGTTTAATCAGTCTTTACTATCGTGAAATGGTTCGGCAGGATGAAGGAGATGTAGAGCCAAACTGGCACAATGTACAAGTACTACATGCTTGGGGTTCAAAAGAGCGTAACGGTTTCTACCGTGACTTAGCCCAAAAATCGGGAATATGTCCTCTGAGTGTCAAGGATGTAAGAGAGAGGATGGGGCGCAACTGCTCTCCATCAGAGGCTTTTGAGTATGTTTGCGATGATCTGGAGAAAAGGGTACCGAACATACCTGTACTTTTTGATGCGATCTTGATAGACGAAGGACAGGATTTGCCCCCATCCTTCTATCGATTAGCTTATAAAAGTTTATCTGACCCAAAACGACTTTATTGGGCATACGACGAAGCACAGGGGATTGGAACCCTGACGGTACCTCGTCCTTTGCATATCTTTGGGCTTAATCCAGATGGAACACCAGTAGTAGATTTAGGTGGGAACAAACTTCCTGATGGAACCATAACCAGCCCTACCTACGAAGGAGGACTGCGCAAGGCACACAATTTAAACCGATGCTACCGAACACCTAAAATGCTTCTCATGGCTGCTCACGCTATCAACATGGGCTTACTGCGACAAGAGGGTTGTTTGCAAGGAGTGAGTAACAAAGAGGATTGGGAAAAACTAGGTTACACTGTTCTGGATGGAGATTTTTCAGATGCAAGTGTCAAAGCTGGCAAAACAGTCACAGTTACGCGCGAGGCAAAAAACAGCCCTCACCCCATAGACAGTGATGATTTTCCTCACAAGGACGCTTTAGGCTCACCTTTACGCATCCAGACTTTTTCGGATGAGTTGGAAGAGCAGGAATGGATTGCTCAACAAGTGGAGGAAGATCTGAAGTTAGGCTTCGACCCTTGGGACTTGTTGATTACTTGCCCCACTGGTGATAAAGAACAGCAGTACTTTGAAGCAATAAAATCTAAACTCTCAAAGCGAGGTATCCAAAGCGTTATTGCAGGTGTTGATACAAATCGGGATATCTTTCGCATGGATAACTGCATCACGATCTCAACAATTTTCCGAGCCAAGGGCAATGAGGCGTGGAAGGTTTATGCTTGCAGATTTCATTGTGCTACCCAGCCATTAGCTTGGAGAGGAGAGTCAGAACTACAGAAGCGTAACGAAGCCTTTGTTGCACTTACACGAGCGCGTATCTGGTGCGTTGTAACTGGGGTTGAGGGTGCGAGCCCAGTTTTTGAAGAATTGAGAGCTATTGTGCAACAGTACCCAAATCTAACCTTTAAAGCATTCAATCGATCCTCATTGAAAAGGATTAATGATGAAGATTTTGAATAGCAAATTAGAAACTCGTATCAATGTTTGCTACCAATTGTAAGTGCAACATAACAAATCACTGCACCCGACTTGAAGCTATACTTTAGTCATTACCCAAAACTATAGCTAGGTAGGTTAAGGTTGTCGCCTTAAGATTCTGGGAAACCAATGTGGGGCTACGCCCAGCGACCCATATTATGCCAACCTTTGTATGCTTAGCTATACTGGCGGCGGGTGAGTTCAGCCGTTAGCCAGCGCGACTTAATCTCAAGTGTAATAATATCCAACATCGAGGAGTTGGAAAGATGAACACAGTGATTACCATTCCTCTGGATGCAGATACAGCGAGACTTTACAGTCAAATTCCTGCTGACCTGCAAAGAAAGTTTCAGTTGTTACTTAACCTTTGGCTGCGCGACCTCATCGTACCACCGCGTCCCCTTCAGGTTGTCATAGATGAAATCAGCCAAAAAGCACAGGAGCGTGGCTTAACTCCTGAGATACTGGAATCTCTGCTGAATGTCGAATGAACCATGCTTTGTTTTTGATACCAATGTTGTTATCAGTGCGCTCCTGTTGAGATGTTCTGTCACTCGTCAAGTCTTTGACAGGGCAACACAGAGAGGCAAATTGCTTATCTCACGTGTGACCGTTGAAGAATTGAGCGATGTCCTGCGGCGCAAAGGATTTGAAAGGTATATAACCGAGGAAGAACGGATGGAGTTCTTGAGCACTTTTGTTAGAGATGGCGTCTTGGTGGAGATTGTAGAGCGCGTGGCGACGTGTCGTGATCCCAAAGACGACAAGTTTCTTGAACTGGCTGTTAATGGCAAGGCAAGATGTGCGTGCCGTTAGATGTACCCAGAGACAAGATGATGAGCAAGCTCAAATGCCCTCATTGCGGGAACCCAGGGATCCCTGTCCTCTGCAAGGTGTGCCTCGGCTCAACTGTGCCTGCGACCTGCAAAGCGTTATGAATCTTTGTTTGAGTCGTAATTGAGAGGAAATAGGTGAGCTGTAATTCCTAATGGACTTTTCTTTTCATTGCAGGTTGGGTAATGCAAAAACAGGAAGTCCTTACATTACTGGCAAATCATCAGAACACTCTGAAGGACTTTGGCGTAAAGTCTCTAATGCTCTTTGGTTCAGTAGCAAGGGATGAAGCGCAAACAGACAGTGATATCGATCTGCTAGTAGAGTTTGACCGTCCAGTTGGATTGTTCACTTTTGTACGCTTGAAACGATATCTAGAGGAAATTTTAGAGAGTCCGGTTGATCTAGGTACGCCTGACTCCCTCAAGCCCTATCTGCAAGAATCCGTTCTCCGGGAGGTGGTTCGTGCCTTCTAGAGATTGGCAGAACAGAGTAAGATCGGAAATAGAGGCAATTAAGTTAGATGAGGATCCCTCTGGGCCAGGATATATGGTTGTTTCAGACTGCAGGAAAGCAACTTGGGGATCCCAGGTTCCCCTAGTCTGCTTTGGGAGACAGATAAGGGGTATGTTTGTGTTGGCCGGTTAGAGATCGAAGGCAGGGCAAATGTCCCAGACTTATTCGGAATGACTATCGCAAACGGAGCTATTGTACTGGCTACCGTCTCATCGCCATTTGAATTGACTGTAAATAAACACACAAGCTCTCAAGCACGGGGGGGCAACGGTGGGCATTGGATCCCGGGAACCAGGGATTCCAGCAAGCCGCTACAGGCATCCCAGAGCAGCTCGATCACGTAA
>NZ_JANSHW010000147.1:0-2994 GCF_047461815.1 Synechococcus sp. R6-10 | reverse complement strand
CGGGCAGGGATCCCACCCAACGGGCCATTTCCGAGAGGGGCAAGTAGCGGGGTGTATTGGGCACCGCGATGAACCCAAGGGCACTCACCCCCAGCGCGGCGATAGCCTCCGCTTGATCCTGACAGGTGATGCCGCAGATTTTGACAAACAACCGGCCCATTGGGAGTGCTAGCTAATAAATAGCTAATAAACAAAGAATAAACACGGTTAGCTGCTGGCTCTTTAGATTTTTCTGAGGGTGCCGATACATCTACTTTTGTTCAGGGCGCATTTGCAAAGGATCCGGGTGCTCCGGGTGAAGCTTGTTGATCCGGCGCACCATTTGCCACAGCCGTCCGAAGTTGCGCTGGTTGAAGTGCATCACCAGCCGTGGCAGATGGGCAATATCTTCCTCGGCTTCCTCCGGCAAGGCCCCAGTTTGCTCGATCCGGCCCGAATCGAGAATATCGGCAAACTCTTCGTTTAAAATCTCTAGGGCTTCCGGTGAAAGTTTGGTGTTCAAGCGCAAAACCAGGAGCTCCCGCACGTAGCGATTGCTGTGAAAGACGCGATAAAAATCGACAATCTGCTGGCAGGCATCTTCCACGTCGTCGGTTAGGGTGTAGAGGAAGAGATCTTCTGGGCTGATCAAGCCGCGACCAAGCAGGTGCTCCCGCACGTATTCGTCCCATTCTTTCCAGTAGCAGCCACCTGTTCTGTCCACCAGCACCAAGGGCATGAGCTTGGTTTTGCCGGTTTGCATCAGGGTTAGGCATTCAAAGGCTTCATCCTGAGTGCCGAAACCGCCGGGAAAAAGCACCAGCGCGTCGGTTTCTTTAACAAAAAAGAGCTTGCGGGAAAAGAAATACTTGAAGTTGATGACCCGATCGCTGGCAGCAATAACGGGATTGGCCATTTGCTCAAAGGGAAGCTGGATATTGAGCCCAAAAGAGTTTTCCAGCCCTGCCCCTCGGTTGCCGGCTTCCATAATGCCGCCGCCGCCCCCCGTCATGACCATGAATCCCCGTTGACTGATGCAGTAGGCGAACAACTGGGCCTGGCGATATTCGGGACTTTCTGGCCCTAGCCGTGCCGACCCGAAAACGGTGATCTTGCGTTGATGAGCGTAGTTTTGGAAGGCGGCAAACCCCTGCTCCAGATCCTCAAGAGTGGCCGCCAAGATCTTGGCATCCAAACGGCTCAGCTCTAGGGATCCCATGCGCTGCAGCGACTGCACAATACGCAGCCAGGCCGTCCGGTTGGGATGATACTCCAACTGCTTTAGGCGGGTCTCAGCGTTGGAAAAAACTTCTTGCAGAAGGGAAGAAACGGAATCGGTCAAGCTGGGATCCTAAAGTTCTCTGGAATTACTTTAATCAGTTCTCGGCACAAAATGGCAGCTGGGTTCTAATCCAGAACCCAAAAGTTACATCCTGAAACACCCAAGGCATAGCCCTCAGGCTTCGGCAGGTGTGTCGAAGTGCTTTTCCAAAATCGTGGTCAGAGTTGCCTTGGGTACGGCGCCAACCACCACATCCACCTTCTGGCCGCCCTTGAACAACATCAGGGTGGGAATGCTGCGAATACCGTACTGGCTGGCAGTTTGAGGGTTCTCGTCGGTGTTGATTTTTACAACCTTAACTTTGCCGACATACTGCTCAGCTATCTCCTGAACCACAGGAGCCACCATCCGGCAGGGGCCACACCAAGGTGCCCAAAAATCGACCAAAACCGGAATATCGCTGCGCAGCACCTCTGCCTCAAAGGTAGCATCAGCGATATCTATTGCTGCAGACATGCTTGGAGAACTCCTGAAACAATACCTATCATGGTCTCTAATCTTAGCACAGCTCTCTGGCTGCTGCTGACCGAAAACTCGGCGTCGCAGGCCCCGGCATTCATGCCTGGGGATAAGTCACCGTCTCATGACAGGACGGGAGACTCGCTCCACCCGCTTATGGAAGGGTGCAGCGTTAAAGGTGAAGTGGAAGTATCTGGGGTGTTTTGGCATCTCAGTAGTTGAGGAGATGGCGTCCCCCACGAGGATATAGGCCCTCGTGTAGCCCATTGCAACGAAGCGCGAGGAGCGTGGAGCGATGGAAAAAATCCCCCGGCTTTAGCCGTGGGGAGAACGTTAACGATCTGGCTGGACTGGCCGGATTAGTATTGGTGAGCTGGGATCCCTTAGACAAATACCATCGGCTTATGACGGATTTTCTCGAAAGCAGCCGCATCAAAACGGTAGAGGGTTGCCGGTCTGCCCGTTCCTTGGGAACTTTTCTGGCCGGTATCTTGCAAGATACCCAGTTTCAGTAGGCGGGCGCGAAAATTGGAGTAGTCGGAGAACCCCTCGCCCAAAACGGTGCCGTAGAGCTGATAGACCTCCCCTAGCGTGAAGGTGGCGGGCAAAATGTCAAAGGCAATCGGGCTGTACTCCAACTTGGCGCAGAGGCGACGGCGGGCATAGCGGCAAATCTCTTCGTGGTCAAAGGCTAAAGAGGGAATTTGGTCGGCGGGATACCAGGCAATGCCCTCCACTCCGTCTGCCAGCAATTCAGCATCCTGGAACCGCACCAGGGCAAAGTAGCTGACCGACAGGTAGCGCACTCCATAGCCATCCTCGGCCTCGCGGGGATCCCGCTCCGGCCCCCCGAAGGTGTAGAGCTGCTCCAGATAGAGGTTTTTAACACGAATTTTCTCCGCCAAGATGCGGTAGGCCGCTGCTTCTAGGGATTCTGAGCGCCGCACCAGTGTTCCTGGCAGGGCCCAGCAACCGCGGAAGGGATCCTCCCGCCGCCGCACCAGCAGCACCAGGAGGCGATTCTGCTCAGTGTCGATGGAGAAAATGACCGCATCCACGCCCACCCGGAACTCCGCCAAGGCGATCCGGTTCTCCGATGGGCCTGCCACGATGCGGGATCCCTGCATAGCTTGGCACTGAATCCTGATACATTCACGCTGAACTCTCCTGAACATGGTTCAGGAAAGAAGCGATCGCATCCTGCCTATCTCTGA
>NZ_JANSHW010000146.1:0-6826 GCF_047461815.1 Synechococcus sp. R6-10 | reverse complement strand
TTGGGCTGCAAAGCCCTGCCGCATCTCAACCATCTGAGCCTCAAAGCGCTCAGCCGACCGCTGCTGCTCGGCTCGCATTTCGGCCATCTGGGCCTCAAAGCGCTCGGCAGACCGCTGCTGCTCAGCCCGGATCTCGGAGATTTGGGCTGCAAAGCCCTGCCGCATCTCAACCATCTGAGCCTCAAAGCGCTCAGCCGACCGCTGCTGCTCGGCCCGCATTTCTTGGATTTGTTCTTGTTGTTGCTGAAGGTTGCGAATCAGCCACTCCTCTTGTTCTGGGGTCATGGGAAAGGTCTGAAGATATCCCTTCAATTCTAGTCAGTTGGGGATGGGATCCCGTTGAGCTGCCAAGAGAAGGGCATTGACAATGGCAGCAGCAACTGGGGATCCGCCTTTGCGGCCCTCTACGCGAATCTGGGGAACATCCGTTTGCGCCAACGCCTGCTTGGCCTCTTCCACCGCCACAAATCCCACCGGCACTCCGATCACCAAAGCCGGCTTGACCCGCTGTGCCCGAATCTCCTCCACCAAAGCCAGCAACGCGGTGGGGGCATTGCCAACGACAAACAGGGCTTCTGGATAGCGGCGTGCCAAGTTCACCATCCCATTGGCGGCGCGGGTTTGACCGGGCCAACGGGGCTCCTCCACCCAGTCCAAAGCACAGTAGAGGGGGATCCCTTGGGCTTTCAGACCTGACTGGATCCCAGCTGCCACCATCCTGACATCGACAATGACAGGCTGCTTTTGCCGTAGGGCTGCCAGGGCGTGTTCAACGGCGTTGGGGCCGAAGAAAAAGCGATCCCGCAGCTCAAAGTCGGCAGTGGCATGAATGGCACGGCGCACCACCTCATAAGGGATCCCTTGCCAGGGGTGGGGGCCGATCTCCTGATCGATCTGGCGAAAGCTGGCAGCGGTAATCGGGTCTATCCCGAAGGCTTCATCCATTGGGTCTGGGGTTATGGACACAGTCATGCTGGCATGTCCTGGAAGATATAGAAGAACCGGTGGCAAAGTACGTCCTATTAAATGATGAGCCGAGGAAACCACTAAGATTGGTCTAGCCTAAATTGGAGATGAGCCTATTGTTATCACCCACTTCTCCCTTGCACGGACTCGACTCCCATCCTTCCCCTTCTGCTCCCGTCGGCGCCAATTCCGTTGGCGCTCCCGGTTTCTCCTCTGTTGATGCGCCCCCCCCTTCCCCAACGGACAGCGACAGGGATCCCTTGTCGGCTTTGCCTCGCTACGGCTACTCCCAAACCTGGCATTGGCGGGGCTGGCCCATCCATTTCACCTACACCCCCAGTCGCGCCCAAACCCTTGCCGGTGTCGTCAACTTGACGGCAGCTCCGGCCCTTTTAATCCATGGATTTGGAGCGTCAGTGGGTCATTGGCGCCACAACATTCTCCCTCTGGGATCCCAGCGCTCCGTCTATGCCCTCGACCTGCTGGGATTTGGCAAGAGTGCCAAGCCGGAGATTGCCTACAGCGTTGATCTGTGGGTGGAGCAGGTACACGAGTTTTGGCAAACTCACATCCAGCAGCCCAGCATCCTGGTGGGCCATTCCATCGGGGGCTTGGTGGGAGTCATTGCCGCCGCCCGCTATCCCCAGATGGTGAAGGGCCTGTGCTTGATTAGCTGCGCCGATGGGCCCCATCCGGAAGAATTGCCCTCTCCCTGGGATGCTCTGGTGCGAGCCCTCTGCGAAGGGATTCTGTCGTTGCTGGGGTGCCCCCTCACTTATCCCCACCTCTTCAACTGGCTGCGACAAACCGAGGTGCTACGAGCTTGGATCAAGAATGTCTACAAGCGGGATGAGCAGGTGGATGACGAGCTGGTGCAGATCTTCCAGAGACCGGCCTTTGAGCCGGGGGCAGCCCACGTGTTTTTGGACGGTCTGAGGGCCATTCTCTGCCGCCGCTTCGACAGCCCCAAACGCCTGCTGCCCACCCTAAAAATGCCTATCTTGCTACTTTGGGGCCGAGAAGATCCGGCAGTGCCCAGTTTTTTGGCAGACCAATTTAAGCGCTGGCAACCTGCCCTCACCTTGGTGAAGCTGCCGGGAGTAGGCCACTGCGCCCACGACGAGCTGCCTCACTGGGTCAACACCCTCATCGGGGAATGGGCGGCCAGTCTGGAGACCTGCCCTGACTTGCCCACCCCCCTTCAGCGGGATCCCCGAGTTGGCTAGCTCAGCAAGTGATCTGAGCTATTCCCGGCAAGGTGCCACAAGTGAGGGCTATCGGCACAGGGCCCCCCCAGCTTGGAACACCCCCAAGCCAAATCCCAGCCTGCCGCCGGGAAAAGGGATCCCGCTCAGAGATCAGGGGGCAGCTTGAGGATCTGATGCTGGCGCATCCCCTGCCAGCGGCGAATGAGATCGCCATCAATACCGAACTGATCCAACGCCTTCACCACCACAAAATCCACCAAATCTAGGATGGTACGCGGCTGGTGGTACCAAGCTGGAATGGCCGGAACAATGCGCGCCCCCGCTTCTGCCAGAGTGGTCAAGTTGCGCAGGTGGATCAGGCTAAAGGGGGTTTCCCGCGGCACCACCACCAAGCGTCGTCCCTCCTTGAGCTGCACATCAGCAGCCCGCTCCAGCAGATCCGAGCTCAAGCCGGCAGCCAACTTGGCAACTGTACCCATGCTGCACGGGATCACCAACATCCCCTGCGTGCGATAGGAGCCACTGGCAATGGTTGCCCCCACATCCTGCCAGCGATGACAAACTAGGGATCCACCGCTGCTCTCGGCTTGCTGTCGCCAAAAGTGGGCCTGCTTGCGGGGGTCTGTCGGCAGCAGCACCCCTTGTTCTCCCTGCCACACCTGATAGGCCGCTTTGGAGGCCACCACTTCGACGCGGTAGTCCAGGCTGAGCAGAACATGCAGAGCGCGCACAGCATAGAGCATCCCTGAAGCGCCTGATACGCCAAGGATGATAGGCAGAGAGGATGTCAAGGGCCGCTGGGGAACGTCTTCTGCTCAAGTCTAGCGAGGGGAGCCGTCCCTCGCCTGCTCAGGAGATCCCTAACCCACCGCTCCAAAAGACTTGCACAACGCGGGATAAAAATGCTCCTGGCACAGGTTGAAGGCAGCGCTCAAGCCCCAGTCTGACTCTTCTCTGTTAGGTTTGCAGATTTTGCCGCCCGTTGCGGATCACCCGCAAGGACTCCACCAACCGCAACTCCAAGTCTTGCAACACCTGATCCACGTAACGGTGGGCCTCCCGCTGCAGGCGCTCCGATTCCTGCAGTGTCTGTCGCCGCACCTCCTCACTATGTTGATAGGCTTGTTGCAATAACTGCTCCGCCTGAGCTTGGGCCTGTCGCAGAATCGCCGATTCGTTGAGGAGCTGCTCAGCCCTACGTTGGGCCGCGGCCACAATTTCTTGGGCGTAGCGATTGGCCTCTGCCAAGATCCGATCCCGCTGGCGCAGCAGTTCCTCCGCTTCCTCCAGGGCTGTCGGCAGGTTCAGGCGGATAAAGTCTAACTGCTCCAGAATCTTTTCCTCTTCAATAAGGGTGCGAGACCAAAACAGGCGAGGGCTACTGAGAATGGCTGCCTCCAATTGATCCAGGGCCTCCTGGACGCGCATCAGAGCCAGGGTCTGATCCCCAAAGGGTACGCCGGCACGATTGGAAGGATCAGAGGGCAATTCTCGCATCAGTCTATGAAGAGGGGAGGCTGCACTGAGCAAAAGAGCAGATCAGGCAGGATAACGCCTACCATATCAGGTTCTCGGTTTCCTGAATCTGCGCAGTCTCCCCTTCGCTCCAACCACTCTTCGTGAAGTAGATGTTCTTTTTGATATGAGGGGACGATGGACTTTCTCCCTCGCGGAGGCTGTGAGCCAAGCGGCAGAGAGGCTGCTTACCGGTCGGTTGGTGCCACAGCGGCTGGGGAGCCGAGGTTGCTCGGCTGCCAAAAGAGCGCCAATGGAGGAGATTTATAGTCATTTTGAATAGGAATAAAACATTTCCGTTGCCTTGCTCTCCAACCCCCCTCTCCCAGAGAGATGAGCTGGGGGGTCGCGGCAGCGGCGCGGAGCGTTTGGGGAGTGTCTCAATCTAGTTTGAGATGACTACACTTTTTGAGTTGCCGCCAGTTCCCTGAAGATGGCCAGCCTCCAGATGGTTGACAGCTACCTATGGCACACTGAGAAAAAAGGAGTTGGAGCCCCAGCCTCTTATGCCACAACCGCAGCCCCCCAGAAGACTGGAAGACCAGTTTGTGGAGAATGTCTCCCGTTATCCCACTTACTTTATTACCGTTTTGCTGGGGGGGATCTGGGCTGGCCTCCAGCCTTTTGTCGGCCTGTATCGCAAAAGTCCAACAGCGGCGGCTATGGTGACGCTGGGATCCCTTTTGTTGCTTCTATTTGTTTATTTCACCCTGCGAGGCATGACAGGGAATACCTTTTGGCCAGAATAGATACTGGGTTGAGGTTGGGGCCCATGGGCGAAGCTGTGCAGTGGACGCCGGCAGCATAAGCACGCCTCAAGGGGATCCCTCTTTTTCGCCCCACTGCTGACAAGAAGTAAAGTGCTCCGCACCGCTCGCGCGAATGAAAAGTTTGCCCCGGAATGGTGGCGGTCTATGGGCAGGCCAAGCCTCAATTGGCTCTTCAGGGATCCCGGCTGCAAGCTGTAGCGAGGGGATTGGATTTGCCGCTAGCTTGGTAGAGGTGTTCTCCTCCGTTTTTTGAACTCATGGCAGATTGGATCCTGTTGGCGCTGGTGGGTTCTGCAACCTACCTGCTGCTGCAAAAAAGTGTGGCCCGCCTTTCGAAGGTGCCGTGGCGGATCCTGTGGCTGGTGATGATGCTGCCCCCTTTGGTTTGGGTGCTGGGGCGTCAGGTGTTTCAGTACGAATTGCCTCCCTTGCTGATGTTGCTGCTGTTTCTCACCTCCTACTTTACCAGCATGACCTTGGTGAGACGAGGGGGTATTCGACCCTCAACCGGAGGCCCTCGGCCAGAGGTGGAAAACTCCTCTCCAGAAGCGGATCCCTCGCCGGCTGGGGAACCTGAGCCAGAGGAAGAGGAGGAAGACGGCGCCGCAGATCCGGTCTCGCTGGCTCTTGCCCACACCCCCATCTCCGAAGTGCCGCGGGAGAAGCTGAGCCATTGCTTCCCCTGGAACGTCTTTTATTTGCAAAATGTGGAGTACCGCCCCCAGGCGATCATCTGCCGGGGCAACTTGCGGGCGGATCCCAGTGAAGCCTATGAGCGGGTGCAGCAAAACGTGGAAACCACTTTCGGCAAACGCTTTTTGGTGGTGCTGCAGGAGGGGTTTGCCGGCAAGCCCTTTTTTGCCCTGGTGCCCAACCCGGCGGCGCGGCGCTCCCCGGCGGACAGTCGAGAGTTGCCGCTGCTGGCTTTGGGGCTGTTGCTATTCACCTTCTGGACAACCCTCAGTGCTGGGGCCCACGCGGCTGGGGTTAGCCCTGACCGGCTGCTGCATTTGCCCTCTCTGATGAAAGGATTGCCCTATGCGGTCGGGATCCTTGCCATTTTGGGATCCCATGAGTGGACTCGTTACTGGGTGGCCCGCCGCCACCACATCAAAACCTCGCTGCCCTATTTCATCCCGGTGCCTTTTGTCCTAGGGACTTTTGGGGCGTTTATCCAGTTGAAAGAGCCGGTGCCCAACCGCAAGGTGTTGTTTGATATCGCCGCCGCCGGGCCGCTGGCAGGGAGTCTTGTTGCTTTGGGCATGCTGTTGCTGGGGCTGTTGTTTTCAGCGCCTGCAGATCCTCCCGCGGTGCCGGAGGGGCAGCCGACCCCGATTAGTTTTCATCGCATTGACCCGCGCCTATCGGTGCTGCTGGCAATTCTGGCCCGCATGGTGCTGGGGGATCAGTTGCAGCCGGGGCAGGTGATCGAGCTGCACCCGCTGGCCTTTGCCGGCTGGCTGGGCTTGGTGGTGATTGCCTTTAACCTCATGCCGGTGGGCCAACTGGATGGAGGGCACATTGTCCACGCAGTGTATGGACAGCAGATGGGAGCGAATGTGGGCCGGGTAGCCCGCTGGTTGGTGTTGCTGCTGGCTTTGACGGTGCAGCCTTGGCTGTTGCTCTGGGCGCTGCTGCTGTTTGTGATTTCCAGTGCTGACGAGCCGGCCCTCAACGATGTGACGGAACTGGACGAGGCCCGGGATCTGCTGGGGCTGGGGATGCTAACGCTGCTGGTGCTGATCCTGCTGCCGGTACCGCCGTTTTTGCAAAATGGACTGGGCTTGGCCTAGATCCGGGGTAGGATCCAAACCGCCCCTGACCTCGTTCTCCTCTCATGCAACGCAGCTTAATTGTTCAAAAGTACGGCGGTACCTCTGTCGGCTCTGTGGAGCGTATCCAGGCCGTGGCTCAACGGGTGGCCCACACGGTGAAGGCAGGGCATCGGGTGGTGGTGGTGGTCTCGGCGATGGGGGATGAAACCGATCGCCTTGTGGGCTTGGGGGAGCAGATCTTGCAGGGATCCCCGACCACGCCGGCTCAGTTGCGGGAATGGGATATGCTCCTTTCCACCGGTGAGCAGGTGAGCATTGCCCTGGTGGCCTTGGCGCTGCAACGCTTGGGGTGTCCTGCCCTTTCCCTGACGGCAGCCCAGGTGGGCATTGTCACCACTCGGGATCACAGCCGGGCCCGCATTTTGCACATCCACACCGACCGCCTGTGGCAGCACCTGGAGCGGGAAGAGGTGGTGGTGGTGGCCGGGTTTCAGGGCATCACCAGCCTGGCGGAGCTGGAGATCACCACCCTGGGTCGGGGGGGATCCGACACCACGGCGGTGGCCTTGGCAGTGGCTTTGGGAGCAGAGCT
>NZ_JANSHW010000145.1:0-7152 GCF_047461815.1 Synechococcus sp. R6-10 | reverse complement strand
ATCCGTACTGAACATATTATACATTATTTTCAGTATAGTTGAGCTTATTATTGACTAGAGTCATGCTCCCCTCTTCACGTTGGGAGAGGGGCCAGGGGTGAGGGCCCGTTAATCCAAGCGGCGGCCTGTCAAACGCACAAAAATGTCTTCTAAGTTGGCCGGGCGCACCATGAGGCCGGTTTTGTCAGGTTCAGCTTCCAACTGCCGCTGAGCTTCCGCCAAGCTGGGGAAAAAGGTGTACTCCACCTCCCGGCCAGGACAGGATCGCACCAGCAGGGCCTCTCCATACTTGGCCCGCAGTTGCTCGGTGCTGCCCAACTCGATTAACCTTCCCCCATCCATGATGCCGATGCGGTCGCACAGCTCTTCTGCCTCCTCCATGTAGTGGGTGGTAATCAGCAAGGTCATGCCCTGCCGATTGAGATCCCGCAAGATCTCCCACAACAGCCGCCGCGCCTGGGGATCCAACCCGACGGTGGGCTCGTCCAAAAACAAAATCTGGGGGCGATGCAGTAACGCCCTGGCCACCTGCAAGCGTCGTTTCATTCCCCCTGAGAGGGTTTTCACTTTGTCTTGCCGGCGATCCGCCAGCCGCACATACTCCAGCCATTCATCGATGCGTCGTTGCCGCTCCGGGTTGGAAATGTGGTGCATGCGGGCATGAAACTCCAGGCTTTCCCAAACGGTCAGCTCTGCCTCTAGGGTGATGGGCTGCAACACTACCCCAATCTGCCGCCGCACCGACACGGGATCCCGCACCACGTCATACCCCCCCACCCGGATGGATCCCTGGCTGGGTCGGGTAAGGCTAGTAAGCATGCGGATGGTGGTGGATTTGCCGGCGCCGTTGGGCCCCAACAGGGCAAACACTTCCCCCTGGGGGATCTGCAGGCTCAAATCTTGAACGGCAACCTGCTGCCCAAAGCGCTTCCACACCCCCTGCATTTCCACCGCCACCGTCTTGGTTTGGGGCAAGGTTGGGGCCGTCGAAAGAGCTGTCACAGTCCGCTCCGGTAAAGTGTAAAGAAATCTTTATTCTCCAGCATACGCCAGCCGTGTCAGCAAGCTGCAGGTCTTATCAGGGATCCCTGCCCTTGGCAGTAGTTTATGCTATCCCTTCAAGTCTTCCGTGGCTGTGATCTCGTTCCCTGTGGTTTTTCTCCAAGCTCTGCAAAATAGTGCACATTGCACCTGAAGGGTGAGTTACGTCCGCAGGGCAGGGCGTGATCGTACAGCAGATAGGGGAAGTCGCACTAAATAGCTAGTGCTGTATCTGTACGTACGGGTAACAATAAAGACACAAGCTTGAGCGGGCTGACTGTTCGGCTTGGGGCTTTTTCTTGGTGAAGTGACTTCCCTTCAGCGCCCACCGATAACCTCTACTAACCAATGTAAGGAAAATGCAGAGCAAAGACCGATTCGACCAAATTGACTTCCGGCTGGATCGCCTGGTTGGGGCTGTGTTGACCCTGGCCGAGACCGTCAGCTTCGTCAAGGATGACCTGACCCATCTGAAAGCCATTGTTCAACAACAGGTGCTGATATCCCAGGAGCACAACACCTGGCTGGGAGAGTTAAAGACGATATGTCAACAGCAAGCCGATACAGCTCGTTGCCAATCTGAGACGATTGAGCGCATTATTGCCCATCTCCTGCCCGCTCAGGATCCCAAGTCTTGAGGGATCCCAAAGGCAGCCTGGGGGCGTGCCACAATGGCAGCAGAGCTGAGGTTTTCCACCGTTGGAGTGCCAGGTTGCAGCAGCAGGACAGGGTTCTGTTGAGGCTGAGGAGCTGCTTGCTTTCTTTCGTTGCCGACGCTTGCCTTACCTGGATCGCTTTGGCCCTCAAGAGGCCAAGCTGCCGCCGGACAACCTGCTGGAGCAATGGCGGCGGGATCGCCAAGCCCTGGCAGCCGCTGTGTTTGAGCGATTCCCCGGAGAACGGGTTGCGCCGGGCAATGAAGCTCTCTTGGCAGCCATGGCCGACGGGGCGGAGCGGATCTACGGCGGACGGATTGCCGCAGAGCTGTTTTGGCAACCGCAGGAAGATCTCAACTGTACTGCTGAGGCAGAGCTGTTGCAGCTTGCTTCTGAACCTGTCCCTCACTCCTCCTCTCCAAGGGATCCCATCCCTGCCCCAGAAGACTGCGAGATGGTGCCCGCTCTTGCGTTGCCGCCTGAAGCTGTTCCAGAGGGACGTTCAGTTTGGGTGAGCAGCTCCCTGGATCTGCTGATTCGGGATCCCGCTCTCGTTGGCAGAAGTCGCCACGCCGCCCGATCCTCTTACCTGCCGGTTCATATTCGTATCGGCAAACGCCCCAAACCGGAATACGAATTGTTGCTGGCTTTGCAGGCAGAGTTGCTCGGATCCCTGCAGGGAAACGTTCCCAAGCGGGGCATTTTGATCCTGAAAGATGGGAAGTGGCACCCCGTCCACCTGAGCCGCCGACGAGCACAGGTGCGGCAATTGCTGCAGGAGTACCTGCACTCCCTCAACCAGCCGGAACCACCGCAGGTGTTCATGGCCCGCAGCCGCTGCCATCTTTGCCACTGGCGGGAGCATTGTCGCCAGTTGAACGCCGCCGCTCAACCCCTCAGCCTGCTGCCGGGCGTAACGGGATCCCGCTATCCCCTTTTGCAAGAGGCGGGGATCCACTCGATTGAAGCCCTGGCCAACGCTCAGTTGGATAGGTTGCAAGCCATTCCCAAGTTGGGATCCGGCGTGGCCCTGCAACTGCAGCTGCAAGCCCGTGCCACCCTCAGCCGGCAGCCTCTCTGGATTCAATCCCCCCCGGAAACCCTGCCCACCACACCCGTAGAGCTGTACTTCGATATCGAGGCGGATCCCCGCCACAACGTCGCCTATCTGCTGGGCCTGCTGGTGGTGGAGCAAGCCGAGGGGAAAAAGGTTGCGAGCTATCACAGTTGCCTGGCCGCCGAGCCGCGGGAAGAAAGGCAAGCTTGGGAGCAATTCTTGCAACTGGCACAACGCTATCCTGACGCTCCCATCTACCACTTTCACGGCTTTGAAGTGCAGACCTGCCGACGGCTGGGGGAGCAATACCGCACGGATCCCCGACAGCTGCGGCAGTTGTTGCAGCGCTTTGTGGATTTACAGGCCTGGGTGCAACGCTCGGTGGTGTTACCGATTGAGAGCTATTCCCTGAAAAACATCGCCCGCTGGTTGGGGTTTCAGTGGCGTCTGCCTGATGCCAATGGCGCCCAGTCCATTTATTGGTATAGCCAATGGCTGGAAACTCGGGAGCGCAGATATTTGGAGCACTCGCTTATCTACAACGAGGATGATTGTCGAGCTACCCATCGGCTAAAAGACTGGTTGTCCCAAAGTGGAGTTCTCCATCCGAATGAGTTGACGAAGGTGGTCTGTCCCCAGCCATGAATGCCGCAGCTTGCGCTGCCGGTCTTGTGGTCAATGGCTGAGGCTTCGTTTAGAATTAGACAGGCCCATTTAGTTCATTAAGGGGATCCCATGCTGTTGAAATCTCATGAATCTCCTCGCTATCAGGGCAGAAACCGTCGCGGTCGTGGGGGATCGGCACGTAAGCGCCAACTGGACAAGCGGAACCGCGCCTTGATGCAACGATTGCGACAAGGAGAGCAGGCTCTCAGCTCTCGATCTTCTCGGCAGGGGCAAGTCAACCCTGCCTTTTTTGTGCTTGCTTCTTTTTTCCCTCAGCCTGGCTACAAGGGATCCCGCTTGGCTGCCTGATCCGCCCATTTCTTTCATGGCATCGAAGAATCGAAGAGTTTGCTTCTTGCGCCTTCAAGACAAAGACTGCACCCCTGCCGATAGATGCGGGTTTTGGCTGCGGGGCTCTGGATAGGTGGGAAACTCTCGGTCAATAGCGTAAACGGCTCAATTCCCGTCGCAGGCAGGATCGGGATGACAGGATTTGAACCTGCGGCCCTCTGCTCCCAAAGCAGATGCGCTACCAAGCTGCGCTACATCCCGGCTTAGCTTTTGTGATTATGCCAGATCCCCGCCTCTGATGCACACCCAAGCAGGGATCCCTCGCTCAAGGCAACAAGGGAAACAAACATTTGTCCAGGTCAGGACTTGAGCATCTTGGCCGGCATGACAATGAGGGTATTCCCCTGTCGCTCCACCACGTAGAGCTCCTGTCCGGCTTGGATTTCCAGGTTGGGAATGCTGCACTTGGCGTTCCAGGTGGAACCCAGATAAGAAACCCGCCCCCGTTCGCCTGGGGGAATGGGGGTGATTGCCCGCGCCTCGCGAGATTCCTCTACCTGAACCGATCCATGGGGCACCAGACGGCGGCTGAGGATAATCAACACCACCGATGCCCCAATCCAGCTGGCAAATTGTACCCAGATCGGCAGCCCCAAATAAGCCAAAAGCCCCGCCAAGAGCGCCGCCAGCCCCACCGAGCCGGCAACCAATTCTGGCAAAAACAATTCGGCAGAAATGAGGACTAACCCGATGACGATCCAAGGCCAAACCATAGAATCCAGGGATCCCACCAAATTCAGTATGGCTCAAAACCCCTGGATCCTCAGCAGGGATCCCTTGTCCTTAGGGAGACTGGTTGGGGCTTACCCGCCCAAGCGGTAATTCTCCAAAAACTGCAGGGGATCCATCTCTTCCTGAGGGGAGCTTTTGGGTAGGTTCTTGGATTCGGCGATCCGCATCAAGGTCTCCCAGTCGGTGCTCATGACAAAGGCCACGGCTTGGCGAGCCGCCTCTCGGTGGGGGCAGTCCTCTCCCAAGACACAGCCATCTCGACAGAGGGTGGCGCAATCGTGCGCAGTGCTCCTGGGATCCGGGCCAGCCATGATGTCTTCCTCTCGGTGGGTTTCACGTTTTCTTTAGGATACCTGAAGAGAATCTTGCGCTTGCAGGAGATTTGGGTCAGGGCGGGTAGCTTGGATGAGGAGATGAGGCGACAAGACCTGTTCAAGCAAGAGGAGCCTTATGGAGTTTTCGCAATTGCAAGCGCTGGTGGATCGAGCGCTGGAAGACAAGAAGCTCACCCGCACAGAGGTGGATCAAATCGTCAACGCCATCCGGTCGGACGGCAAAATCTCCCCCGAAGAGATAGGCTTGCTGGAGTCCATTCGCGAAATGGTGCTCCGTCGGGAGATTCAGGTGGTGGAAACGGCAGATTAAGGGGCAGGGATCCCCAAGTAGAGGGTGACTTCGCTGCGATTGTGAAACAGGTGGCGGGCCCTCACCAGGGGGAAGGCACTACCCAAAATCTCCAAACTTTGCCGCAGCACCCGCAGGCGGTGTTGGCGAGGTAACTTCAGGGTCATCACAGCTCTCCCCTGTGGCTGCAGATGGGGGGCAAAAGCCACCATCAGGCGGGCAGAAGCCGGGCCATCCATGCGCATGTCGTTGAGGATGAGGTGAAACCGGCCTGGGCCACGGGCCAAGTAGGCTTGGGCGCTGAGGCGATGGTGGCAGATCCCCGGATCTTGGCTGAGGCGCTCGTCCAAGTCCCCCGGATCCACTGCCGTGACCTGCTGGCCATATAGACGCAAAATGCGCGACCATCCCCCCGGCGCTGCCCCCAGATCCAGAGCCTGTCCCCCTGGCACCAAGGGAATCTGAAACACCTGGATGGCCTCCAGCAGCTTAAACTCGGAGCGGCTGATTTGCTCTGGATCCCGCCGAAAGCGATGGATCCCACCGGCCCAGTTGGAGAGGTTCTGGGCAGCCAAGGATAGGCCCAGCCAAGCGCGAATGCCCATCGGTTGAGCCAGGATCACCACCGAGATCACCTGCTGGGGGTCTTTGACCTCCAGGGGGGATCCCACCGCCGCGATCACCTGTTCGGCCAGGGTTTCATTGACCTGGAAGGGCTTGAGAGCCGGCTCTCCAAACAGGCGCGTCTGAACCGAAAAGCTGAGGGCGGGGTCAATGGCTGCCAACATTTCCCCATCAAGGCGCAATTCAACTAAGGATCCCTCGGCCAGCCGCCGTTCTTGGTGAATGGGGCAGATGTGGCGTAAAAAAATGGGCGGGTCAGCTTGCCAAGCCTCAGCCAGGTCAGCAAATGAGCGTTGGCTGCACACCCATACCAAGCCAGGTGCTTCCTTTAGCCGCTGCACGGCAGCCTCTGGATCCGCAGCTTCTATCTCCCGGATCGCCAAATCCAGAAAATCTGGGTCAGCACTGCCCAGCCATGTATGGGTATCAGGGGGGAGAGGATTGCTCAACGGGCTCGCTGCCAACGCACGTAGGGTAAAGAAGCGGCTACTTGCTGAATCTGGGCTTGGGCGGCCAGCAGTTGTCCTGTGGCGTCCCAGGTGCCCTGCACCAGCATTTGCCAGGCTCCCTGGGGGATCTCCACAGCAGCGGTATTTGCCTCCCAGCGCACCTGTTTGTTGGGCAGATCCAGCGTCAACTGGAGCTGGGGATTTTCCGCCACCGCCTTCTGCAGGGCTTGAATCACAGCCGGGGGTGCCGTAACACAAGGGATCCCTAGAGCCAAGCAGTTGCCGAAGAAAATCTCGGCAAAGCTTTCACCGATGAGAGCGCGGATCCCCCATTTGGCCAGCGCTTGGGGGGCATGCTCCCGGCTGGAGCCACAGCCAAAATTGGCATTGACCACGAGGATCTGGGATCCCTGGTACTGAGGCTGATCGAAGGGGTGTTGGCTGGGATCCTGGGCGCGGTCGTCGGCAAACACGTGCTGGCCCAAGCCGTCAAAAGTGACGCACTTCAAAAAGCGGGCCGGGATAATCCGATCGGTGTCGATGTCGTTGCCCAGCAGGGGGATCCCTCGGCCTGTGACGGTCAAAACTTCGCTTGACATAGGAACTTGATGAATTCTCCCAGAGAGGACTTCAGGGTATCGCAACGTTCGGCAAAACCCTGCCCAACGGCAAAGGAAAGCCGGCAAAAGGGGAAGGCTCAGCTCGGCTACCGGCGGTAAACCTGATTTTCCAAATTGCGCACCTGCCGCTCCAGCCGATCCAGCCGCCCCCGCAGCTCGTCCATTTCCGATTGGCGGGGCACGCCCAGATCCTGCAGGACGTTGCGCACCTGCCGCTGAACGTAGGATTCAAAGTTACTCTGCTCGGCCTTCACCTGGTTGAGCAGGTTGTTGATGACATTGGATGCCTCTTCTGGGTTGAGCTGCCCCTTCTGCACCAAGTCGTCGGCAGC
>NZ_JANSHW010000144.1:0-4970 GCF_047461815.1 Synechococcus sp. R6-10 | reverse complement strand
CCCTCTGCCTCGCCCTCAAGCCCGATGGCCCTGTTCTCATCAAGGCGGGCAAAGAAGGGGCTGACCCGACGAAGCCGGATATGGAGTTCGTCGAAACCTATCACGGCGGCGGGCGAACGGTCTATTTTCCCGGCAGCTCCCTCAAAGGGGCAATTCGCGCCCATGCGGAGCGCATCGTCCGAACGGTGGGCAGCGACAGACGTCCTGAGGGGGGAGGCTGCAAACTCTGGGCCGGCGATCCCCTCGACCAAAAGGCCAATCAATGGCTGGAAAAAATTGAAGAGCCCCACCAGGTTTACGCCCTTTCTTCCTTTACGGATCAGATGTTCGGCAACACAGCCATCGCCAGCCGGGTCCGCATCGAAGATGCCTATCCCAAGCCGGGAACCCCTCTGCGCCTGGAGGAACGTAATGGGGTGGCCATCGACCGCGTCTTCGGCTCAGTGGCGGTGGGGCCGTTCAGCTATCAAGTGTGCGTAGAGGGATCCTTTCAAACCAAGATCCACCTGAAAAACTTTACCCTGGCCCAACTGGGCCTGCTGGGGCTGGTGCTGCGGGATCTGGACGAAGGATGGTTTGGTATTGGCTTTGCCAAATCCCGCGGCATGGGCCGCGTTCGGGTGGAGTACGAGTGGGCGACGGTGGACTACCCGGGCTGCCTGGTGGAGGAGGGGAGCCAGGAGCTACGGCTGCTGGGATCCCAGCTTGCCTGGCCAAGGGGATCCCTGCTGGGGGCGAGCGAGTTTCTCAGTCCAGAAGAGGCGGGCAAATACGGCTTTGCCAAACCCGATCGCCAGTTAGTGCCGGTGGGGGCGGAGCCGATGCCCTTGGGCTTTGGGGCGCGGCTGACCTGGGAGCAGGGATCCGAGGCCAAGGTGGAGCACCTGCTCGCTGCCGCCGTCAACAGTTGGGCCAAACTTCTGCAAGCGGAGGCCAAAGCCGTATGAAACCAGCCTACGTCGCCTCGCTCAGGATTCGAGACGGGGGGGAGCCCTCGCTTTCCCAAGTGCTCTCGGCCTGTTTTTCCACTTCTGAAAAAACCTACTCCTTTCTGCGCTGGCCCCATCGAGTCAGCGGCATTCAGGTGGGGATCCCGGCGGATCCCGTCTGTCCAGAGGGGCAAGTTTTCTCCCAACAAGGGGAACTGCGCTGGAAAAGCACCCCCCACGGCTGGGATCTGCTGTATCTGGGGATCCAAGCTCCCCCGGACTCCTTTATCCCTCTGCCGGGAGAGTGGCGGTGGGAGGATCACGCAGCCGACCTGTACGGATCCCAAAATCGAGAAACCCGCTTTCCCAAGCCCCTCAGCCATCCCCAAGATCTCAAGGTGGGCCAGCGCTACTTCCGAGATGAGCGAACTGCCCGCGTTCACTTTATTGCCCTGATTCCGAGGTGACCATGACCCCCCAAGGCCCTCGCCCATTGCCCAACCAGGCCGCATCTGCAAGATCGTCTGCCGGCAACAGCAGTCGAGTTGGAGGCAAACCAACCGTGTTTCCCAAACCCTACGAGCTGATCCCGTTTCCCACCCAGCGCCCCACGCTGGAGCGGCCCGCCGGCCACGCCCAGTTCCATCCCGATAGGTTGCACGGCACCCTCTTCCTCACCCTAACGGTGCAGACTGCCGTCCACATCTCCACCGGCCACTTGGCCTTGGGCAGCGATGTCGGGGTGAAAGGGATCCCGGTGCTCAAAACCATGACCACCACTCCCAACGGAAGGCTTAAAATCCAGGGCAGCTCCCTCAAGGGGGCCATCCGGGCCATGTACGAGGCGATCACCAACAGCACCCTTGCGGTGATGATGAGCGAGTACCGAAATCGGATCCCCCCAGAGCGGCACCCCTGCCGCAACAAAGAGCAGCTTTGTCCGGCCAGCCGCGTTTTTGGTGCTCTCAACTGGCAGGGATTGGTGGAGTTCAGGGATGCCATTGCCACCGGCACCGGATCGGGTGGCGGATCCCTGCCCCCGCTGTACTGTCCTCGCCCGGATCAGTGCAAAGCTTACTTTAAAAAGGAAAACGGCAAAGTCATTGGACGCAAGTTCTACTACACCCACAAAAAAGCTTTGCAGGGCAGTTCAAGGGGAACACCCACCCAGCAAGCGATGCAAAACACGGTTTTCAAAACCCAAATCCATTTCAAAAACCTCACCCCTGCTGAGCTGGGCACCTTGCTCACGGTCTTGGGGCAGGATCCCAAGCATTCCATGCTGCTGAAGGTGGGGGGCGGCAAGCCCGTGGGCCTGGGATCCCTGCAGGTCACCCTCGACAAGATCGAGCGGCCCGGCAACCTAAAAGATCGCTACAGCCGCTACGATCCCCCAGAAGCCGATACCCTGGAAGGAAAACGCCTCCAAGCCTTTGTGCAAGAGCAAATTCAAGCTGCCCAGGGCTACATCTTGCCCGAACAACTCAAGCGATTGGCCGCCATCCTGAGTCCCACTGCTCTGCGCGAGCCGCCCACCGGAGTGTACTGAGGGTTCCCCCATGCTGTCAGACACTGTCGATCTCAGCCCCCAATCTTGGGATCTCGCCCACGGCATCGCCATGACCTTGGCCAAAGAAAGGGTGGATGTCAACGAGTTGAGCAAGTGCATCGCCTATCTGCGCTCGGTTGCCCATCACCCTGACGCGGGATCCCGCTTTTTCCGATTCACCGGCGAGCTGGTGCGGGAAACTGGCCTATGCCGTACCCAACAAACCAGAAGATACTATCAGCTTATTGACGAAACCTGCAAAAGGTACTTGCAACCTCTGCAAGACAGGCCGGCGGAGATGCTGCAGATCCTGGGCTGGGCAGCCCGGCTGGCTTGCTACTACAAGGATGGAGGGATCCCCATTGGCGAGATTCCCCAAGGGGCGGGAAACAAATCCCAGGACGACAGACAACAACAAAACCATCAACACCAACAAGACCAGGCCCAGCATCAGGCCCGCAAAGCCTGCTTCCAGACCGGGCAAAAGCTGAAGGCCACCATCACCAACATCAAGGGCAACGAAGTCACCTTCCAGATTCTGGACACAGACACCAAGCTCACCCAGAAGGAGCCCAAACGGGCGGGATCCCTCTCGGTGGGGCAAGAGGTGCAGGTGAAAGTTCTGGGTCTAAAGGAAGATGGCAGAATCCGCAAGGCCAAGCTGCTCTGGGCGCAAAGCGGAACAGAGCCCTCGAAAAATTTGAGTTAACCGCCTATCATGCAGACCATCATCATGACTGTGGGCACCTCCTTGCTCACCAACCTTGACAAAGACTTGCAGCCGCAGCGCCCCTGGGTGGGACAAAAAACCATCGGGGATCCGGAGCAAGCGCTGGCCTGGATGAAAAGAACCGATCTGGAGCTGATCAGCGCCGAAACCAACACCTACTTGCGGCTGGATCCCACCTCGAATGATGCCTTGATTTTGCTGCACTCAGAAACCCCCGACGGATTGGAGTGTGCCCAGATTTTGAAGCTCTTTTTTGAGCAAGAGCTGGGTCAGCAGCAGGTCTCTTTGGTTCCCCTTCCCGGCATCAACTATGAGCTAGAGGGATCCTCACTGGAGCGGATGGCCGAGCTGTTGAAACAGTTGGCAGAGAGCGCCAGGGGGATCGTCACCTTTGCCGCTACCGGCGGGTTTAAAGCCCAAGCCATGATCATGGCCGTGGTGGGCAGCCAATTGGGGGTCCCGGTTTGCTACATCCATGAGCAATACAAATCCCTGGTCTACTTGCCCTACCTACAGCCGCAAGTTCAGCCCCAGATCCCACGGGCAGATCTCCCCGATTCAGGCCGAGATCGCTCCCAGATCATCCAAATCCGAAGCGATGCCAGCCATCACCGACCCCGCAGTTGGGCCAAAGTGGAAAGACTCCTGCGAGACATTCCCTGGGTGGATCTGGTTCGATACGATCCACACGCCTACGCTGCCCCCAAAAACAGCGTCAAAGCCTCAAACCGCAAAACCGAAGATGGCCGCCACATTCTGTGGATCCACCTCCACGAGAGCCAGGACACCCACCTCGCTGTCAGAGTAGAAACCACCGGCTACACCCCCGAGCACCTAGAGCTGGCTGCCACCGAATTGCGGCAACGCTTGGGCCGTCTGCTTTGAGTGTTTCCATGAATCCCGCTTCCCCAAAGGGAAGTGACTTATCAGGTATAGGGTTTTTGCTACGCAAACCTACATAAAATAAGGTATCGCATTCGGAACAACGGTTGATCCGGGTGGCGTGGAAGTTGCTTGCGGCTCAGGATCGGTTCCATTAACAGGAAATTACCGAGTACAGCGTATTCGCTTCGACCATCATCCGTTTCAACTACCCCTGCCAAAAGTGCCAGATCAGATCTAGATCATCACGTCTGCAGTTATTAAGCTTGTCTGAGACACATATTACGAACAACGCGAAAAAAGGAAGTAATATGGTAGAACATGAAAGCCTGAATACACCAACCAAACTTCTCCTAGTTGGAGTGGAGATCCTTTTTGTCTGTGCCCTGTTTCTCATGCGTCTTGGAGTCGCCGGTTGGCTTCTAATGATGTTTGGAGCGCTGCTTATTTTGCTGCTTACTTTATGGGCATTTGTGCATATAGCTTTGATGATCACATTCATTAGCGTTTTTGAATCAAGAAAGAGCGATATTGCGCTCTACCTCGCGACTCATTTTTTCTATCTTTGGGCCTGGTTATTTCAATTCGATGGCGATGATACCAGTGTAAAGTGGACTATTCGTCTCCTCCCATGCACGAACTTTCTGGAGCCTCTCCTCCGGAAATGGGGCGGAGTTCTATTTTTAACCACGAGTATCGCTACATTTGTTTGCTATTTGATAATCTTCATTTTAATAGTTATTCGCTTGGCTCGATTAATTTTCCATTGAGTTTTCATTAATTCCACTGCCCCGAAAGGAAGCGACTTCCGCCGATTATAACCCTTGCCCAGAGCGGGATCCAGGGGCCTAGATCGACAGGGTCTCGTTTAAGGACTCCG
>NZ_JANSHW010000143.1:0-8308 GCF_047461815.1 Synechococcus sp. R6-10 | reverse complement strand
CTCAAAGCTTTGCGGGATACCGCCATTCTGGTTGGAAACAAACAGAATGCTATCGCTGCATAGTTGAACAGTAATGTTCAGCAGTGTTCAGCGTAAATGTATCAGGACGGCAGGCCAGAACTCAGCCAAAAGAGCACCCAGGGAGCTGCGGAAAGGAGGGGAATGAAGCGGATCCCACCCTGGGGATCCCCTTGAAGACAAGTGCTCCGCACCGCTCTCGCAACTGAGGATGGCAGGGTTGTTGCTGCGCAACCGGATCCCTTGCTCCCCCTCACTCTTCATGGATCAGCAGGGATCCACTCTTGAGCAACTGCTCGGCCAAACGGTGGTGCAGGGCATGGCCCGCCTTGTAGGCCACAATGTGCCCCTGCAGTCGGCAGCCCAGGAGGCTGAGATCTCCTAGTAAATCTATCAGCTTATGGCGCACCGGCTCATCTGGGTAGCGCAATGGCCCCAACCACTCGGTTTGGCTACAGACAATGGCATTTTCCAGGCTGCCCCCCTGGATTAGCCCCCGTTCCCGGGCCAGCTCCACATCCTGCTGGCGGGCGAAGGTGCGGGCCGGCGCAATGGACTGGACAAAATCCGGCCTGTTCTCCCTCCAGCTCAGCCACTGTTCTCCAATCGGGCAATCGGCAAAATCGATGCCATAGGTAAAGCGGGCTGTAGGATGGGGGAGGGCGCTGACAAAGGCTTCCCCCGCCCAGACAGTGACCGGTTCTTGGATCACCCCCAGCAGGGCTGGCTGATCTTGGGCCTGGATCCCGGCCTGGGCAATGGCCTCTACAAAGGGCAGGGCAGAGCCATCCAGAATCGGCAGCTCCGGCCCCTCCACCTCGATGCGGCAGTTGTCAATGCCCAGGATGTAAAGGGCGGCCAGCAGGTGTTCCACCGTCTGCACTTGAACAGAGGGGGATCCCTGCTGCAACAGGGTGCAGAGATGGGCAGGGGCCAGGGATCCCAACCGAGCCGGGATCTCAGGGGATCCCGGTTGATCCACCCGCACAAAAACCCGACCGCTGCCGGCAGGAGCTGGATGCAGACTGCAGCCAATTGGCAGGCCGGTGTGCAGGCCAACGCCTTCTAGGGCAATAGAGCTGGCTAAGGTGTGTTGCCGGCCTCTCATCGTGCTCCGCAGCGCTAGTGCAAACGCTCTTGGCCCTGGTCGAAAACGCGGTAATACAGCTCCCGATAGCCCACGCGCAGGTTGCTGCTGGCATCTGCCAACTTGGCTTTGTGGCTGCGGGTGCCGTAGGCGCTGAACACCTCGTAGGTATCTCCCTCAAAGAAAAAGGAAGAGACATCGGACACCTCTTCGCCCCCCAGCAACTGCCAGCGCCCCTGGCGAAACTGCAGCCGGTAGTGGGCTTTATCCAAGCTGCCGGAAGGACGGTCGATAATGGCGTCGATGCTGCCCTCGTAGAACGGCTCGGCACCACCATTGGGGATGGATATGTCCACAGGCCACACGTCCACAGCGATATCTCGGTAGCGGCAGTTGGGCCGGTTGCACAGGCGAATCGAGCGCATGACCTCGGCAATGGCTTCCAGCCGCTGCCGCGCCTCGGCCAGAGAAAACCGCTCTGAGTCGCTATCGCGAACGAGCTGGGGCGATACCTGAGCCGGCCCTGCCAGCGATGAAGGGGCAGCCAGCGCCGGGGATCCCCAGCAGCATCCCACCAACACCAGACAAATCAAGCTCAGCCAACAACGGTATGCGGATCCCATGGATGCAATCTATAATCAAGCTCCTCTTCTCTACTCTAGGCACTCTGGGGGATCCCAACCTGATGCCGATATTACCCCACTCTGGCCCTGAACAACTGGCGCAGGTACGGCTTGTATTGGTGCAGCCGGCTGGGCCGCGCAACCTCGGCGCCATTGCCCGCGTGATGAAAAACATGGGCTTCAGGCAGTGGGTGCTGGTGGATCCCCAATGCGATCCCCTCGATATGGAAGCGATCACCACAGCCGTGCATGGGGCAGACCTGCTCCATCAAGCCCGGAAGGTGCAAACTTTGCCCGAAGCCCTGCAAGGGTGTGTGCAGGTTTTCGGGACAACGGGGCGCAGCCAAACCTACCCACCCGAATGGCAAATTCAGTCCCCCCGCCAAGCCTTTCCCGCTCTGCTGGCCGCCGGCCCTGCCGCCCTCGTGTTTGGCCCCGAAGATCGCGGCTTGAGCAACGAGGAGCTGGCCCTTTGCCATCGCCAGATCCAGATCCCCACCGATGCGACCTATCCCTCTTTAAACTTGGCCCAAGCCGTGGCCATTTGTTGCTATGAGCTGTACACCCTCGTCTGCCAGAGCCCTTCTCCCGCTCCTCCTGTGCCCTCGCCTCAAAGGCTTGCCCCCTTCGAGCTGCTGGAGGGGTTTTTCGACCACTTAGAAGCGCTGTTGCTGCAAATTGGCTACCTGCACCCCCACACAGCCCGCCGCAAAATGCTCAAGTTTCGCGCCCTGTTCCAGCGAGCCGGCCTGACCGTAGCCGAGGTGGCCTTGTTGCGCGGGATCCTGCGGCAACTGCAATGGAGCCAGGGATGCTCTCGTCAGGAACCTCTGGAAGCAAATGCAGCTCCCGTCCCGCCGACGCAACCAGATTCCAGCAGGACCCCATCTTGACCCCAAGGCTGGGCCTCCAGCCCCGCCCTACCGCTACCGGAAGCAAGCTAGAAGGGCGGCTTCCTGCTTTCAGGCGGCGCGGAGCGCTTGTCAAGAATCTTGAGGCTTTGGCCGTGGGAGAATATCGGAGAATATCAATGCTAGAGCTTAAGGGTGGCGCGGGGATCGTAGGATTGAACCCGCTGCAGCCTTTCGTAAAGTTCTCGCTCTTCTTCGGAGATCTGGGTGGGCAAATGGATCTGCACCACCACGTAAAAATCCCCCCGTTCTCCGTTGCCTTTGGGAAATCCCCTTTCCGCCAGCCGCAACTTTCGCCCCGGCTGCATGCCAGGTGGGATCCGCAGCTTCACCACCCCCTCCAAGGTGGGCACCTCCACCTGGGCGCCCAAAACCGCTTCGCTGGGGCTGATGGGCAGATCGCAGTAAACGTCGAATCCCTCTAGGCGATAGAAGGGGTGGTCTTTCAGCTCAATTTTAAGGTACAGATCACCGGCACCGCCGTTGGGGTTGGGGTGGCCTTGGCCGCGCAGGCGAATCCGCTTCCCTGGCGTAATTCCCGGCGGGATGTTTACCTCGAGCACGCGATCCCCGCCCACCCGCAGGCGACGCTTGCCCCCCTCAAAAGCTTCTGGAATGCTGATCTGGATGGTGGCCTCAGCATCGTAACTGGTGTTGCCAGTGGATCCCGAAAATCCGCTGCTGCGGTCTGTGGTTTGGCTGCGCACCCGGCCCAGCAGTTGATCGATGAAGTCTTGAAAATCATCAAATTGGCTGAAATCGACGCCACTCCCCCCAAATCCGCTCCCCCCAAAGTCTTGGCTGAAGGGGCTGCTGCTGTAGGTGTAGGCATCGCGGCTGGAGCGAAACCCGCCCTGCTGATAGTATTGGCCAAATTGGTCGTATTGCCTGCGCTTGCTGGGATCCGAGAGAACTTCGTAGGCTTCGTTAATGTCTTTGAATTTCTCTTCAGCCGCTTTGTCGTTGGGGTTGACATCTGGGTGATACTTGCGGGCTAGGCGCCGATAGGCTTGTTTCACCTCATCGGCAGTGGCCGTTTTGCTGACCCCCAAAATCTTGTAGTAGTCCTTAAAGTTTTGCATGGAGGCGTCCGCAGGCAAATCGCTGAGAGTGGGCAGAAAACCACGAGGCTAGGCGTCCCCGGCAAGGGCTCCTTCCCTCCGACCTACTGAAGAAAATGAGGAGGCGGGCTAGACGCCATCGCCCATCCCGTCCCTCCTCATTATCGGCGCTACAAGTAAGGGCGGGATCCGCCCTGGGCCCGCGGCCCACGGAGGGATCCCTGAGCAGTCACTTGCTCTCGGTGAAGTCGGCATCGATCACATCATCGCTGCCGCCGGAGGTTTTCCCTGAGCCGGGAGTGGGGCCAGAGGAGGCCCCCGGCTGTTGATACAGCTCGCTGCTCATGGCGTAGAGAGCCTCTTGCAGCTCCCGCTCTTTGCTCTGGATGGCGCTGTCGTCCTCCCGCTGGATGGCCTCCCGCAGTTCTCGCACCAGAGTCTCGATTTGGCTGCGTTTGCTGGAGGAGATCTTGTCGCCCAACTCCTTCAACTGCCGCTCGGCCTGGTAGGCCAGAGAATCAGCCTTGTTGCGGCGCTCGATTTTCTCCCGGCGGGCCCGGTCTTCGGCAGCGTATTTCTCCGCCTCGGCAATCATGCGCTCCACCTCTTTGCTGTCCAAAGTAGAGGCGCCGGTGATGGAGATGCTCTGCTCTTTGCCGCTGCCTTTGTCTTTGGCCGTCACCTTCAGGATGCCGTTGGCGTCGATGTCGAAGGTGACCTCGATCTGCGGCACACCGCGGGGGGCCGGCGGGATCCCGTCCAGCTTGAAGCGGCCCAGAGATTTGTTGTCGCGGGCCAGCTCTCGCTCCCCTTGCACCACGTGGATTTCCACGGAGGTCTGCCCATCTTCGGCAGTGGAGAAGATCTCCGACTTGCGGGTGGGGATGGTGGTGTTGCGCGGGATCAGCTTGGTGGCCACGCCGCCCAGGGTTTCCACCCCCAAGGACAAGGGGGTGACATCCAGCAGCAGCACGTCTTTGACTTCGCCCGCCAGCACACCCGCTTGGATGGCCGCCCCAACCGCCACCACCTCATCGGGGTTGACACTTTGGTTGGGTTCTTTGCCCAGCAGCTCCCTCACCAGCCGCTGCACCGCCGGAATGCGGGTGGATCCCCCCACCAGCACCACTTCGTTGATGTCGGCCTTGGTGAGCTTGGCATCCCGCAGGGCTTGTTCCACCGGCCCCTTGCAGCGCTCCAGCAGGTCGGCACAGAGGTGTTCAAATTGAGCGCGGGAGAGCTTCAGCTCCAGGTGTTTGGGCCCATCGGCAGTGGCAGTGATGAAGGGCAGGTTGATGGTGGTTTCGGAAACGCTGGACAGCTCGATCTTGGCTTTTTCCGCAGCTTCCGTTAGCCGTTGCAGCGCCTGCCGGTCTTGCCGCAGGTCGATCCCTTCCATTTGCTTAAACTGCTCGGCCATCCAATCGACGATCTTCTTGTCGAAGTCGTCGCCCCCCAACTGCGTATCGCCGCTGGTGGATTTCACCTCGAAAACGCCATCCCCCACTTCCAAGATGGACACATCGAAAGTGCCACCGCCCAGGTCGAAGACGAGGATGGTCTCGTTGTTGCGCTTGTCCAAGCCGTAGGCCAAAGAGGCTGCCGTCGGCTCGTTGATGATGCGCAGCACTTCCAAACCGGCAATGCGGCCCGCATCTTTGGTGGCCTGCCGCTGCGAGTCGTTAAAGTAAGCGGGAACCGTGATCACCGCTTGGGTGACCGGCTGGCCCAGGTAGCGGCTGGCATCATCCGCTAGCTTGCGCAGCACCATGGCCGAAATCTCTTCCGGCGCAAATTCCTTGTTCAGGCGGGGTGCGTACAGTTTGACATTGCCCCGCTCGTCCCGCCGCACCTGGTAGGAGACCCGCTTGGAGTCGGCATTCAGCTCATCGTACCTACGACCGATGAACCGCTTAACGGAGTAGAACGTGTTTTCCGGGTTGAGCACCGCTTGGCGGCGGGCCATTTGGCCCACCAGGCGCTCTCCATCTTTGGTGAAGGCGACCACCGAGGGTGTGGTGCGAGTACCCTCAGCATTGGCGATGACGGTGGGGACACCCCCCTCCATTACGGCGACAACCGAGTTGGTTGTGCCCAGGTCAATTCCTACAACTTTTCCCATCGGCTCCTTATTCTCCTCTTCTTGAGTACATTGCTTCGGTTACCGCCGCCAGCCTGTGTGAAGTAGCTTGGGCAGCCAATCTGTGAAAATCCGGCAGATGCTTGGTCACTTCCTGGGTCGATCCTAACCAGCTGGTTGGCGAGGCCAGGGCGAGAATGCCGCCCATTTCTCGGGGCTGAAGGGCAGACCGGTTACGGATCTCCGTACCTGCAGCAGCCTTGCTTTCGGTGCCGCTTGGGGTATGGCCTGGGTTGGCAGCTATTGGCAACTCTTGGGGGACTGCTGCCAGGCTAGCTCTGGATAAGCTGCAGCGCCTCCAGGCCGCGGTTCACAACGGTTGCGGCCAGGGGCAGGTAGCCCATCTCCTCGGCCAGGGCTTGTCCTTCGGTAAGGGCCCAGCGGAGCACAGCTTGCAGGGCGGCGGCCATGGCGGGATCCGAGTACCGGCGGTAGGTCAGGATCCAGGTGTAGGTGACGATGGGATACGCTCCAGGGCCAGCGGGATCCGGCACAAAAGCCCGCAGGTTTTCCGGCAGCTCAATTTCGCTCAAGGCCAGGGCCGAGGCTTCCGGGGAGGGGAGAATGAACTCGCCGCGGCGGTTCTCCAGAGCTGCCACCGACAGATCCAGCTCGCGGGCATAGACCGACTCCACGTAGCCGATCACCCCTTCGCTGAGAAGCATTTGGGCGCTCATGCCCTCGTTGCCTTTCACCCCAATGCCCACCGGCCACTCCAGCGACATGCCAACACCGATTTCTGAGGCCCAAGCCGGATCGATGGCCGCCAGGTGGCGGGTAAAGGTATCGGTGGTGCCGCTGCCATCGGAGCGGTAGCAGACGGTGATGGGCAGATCGGGAATGGTTAGCTCCGGGTTCAGGGCCAGGATCTCCGGATCCCGCCACTGGTCGATTTGGCCGCGAAAGATCTTCACCAAAACGGGTCGAGACAGCTTGAGTCCAGAAGGGATCCCCGGCAGGTTGTAGCCTACGGCAATGCTGCCTGCGGTCATCGGGATCATGACCACACCCCGCTTCACCTCGGCGATCTCGGCATCGGTCATGGCCACATCACTGGCGGCAAAGTCCACTGTCTGGTCAATAAATTGCCGGATCCCAGCGGCGCTGCCCACCGGTTGGAAATTGATCTCCACCTTGGGATCCACCTGGCGGTAATCGGAAAACCAGCGCAAGTAAAGAGGAGCCGGAAAGGTGGACCCGGCCCCGTTGATCAGCAAAACTTTGTCGGAGGACTGGCTGCCGGAGGCAGGAACGGGATCCCTGCCGCTGGGTTGGTCAGAACGGGATCCCCTTTGGCAGGCGCTCAAGGTAGCGCCGGTGGCCAATAAAGAAAGCAACACTTCTCGGCGACGGAAGCGGGGCAGTTGAGCCATGGTTCAGGTTCTCCGAGGTCACCGCCCCGATCCTTGTCTTGCCTGCGGGGCCCTGTCAAGGGTTGCCGGCGAGAGCTCTTGGGATCCCGTGCGTGGCCCACTTTCCCCAGGTGGCTGTCTTTCCCTCTGTACCATCCCCGTATTCCTCGCTACGCTTCCCAGCAAAAGTCGGGATCCGACCCAAGCTCAGAAAGGAGAGACGGAAAACGGAGAATTCAAGAGAAAAATCAAGAAAAACAGTGAAAACAAGAGATTGAGCGAGATGACTTCTGCGGCAGTTGCACAGAGATCCCCAAGCCAAAGCCTTGTCTGGCAAGGCTTAGCGGTTTTTGGGCCTGAGTCCCCCCGCATTGGAAAAACCTTGACATATTCTGGAATATGGCAATATATTGTGGATTCTGTGCAGAAATCCTGCGCTGTTCACATCTCGGTATCTGGGGGACTACTATGCCGACTTTGACTCGTTCTCCCTGGACACTGCGAGACAGCGAAAAGCTCTATCGCATCTCAGGTTGGGGGGATCCCTACTTCCGTATCAACGCCGCCGGTCATGTGGAGGTGACCCCACAGGGCTTACAGCAGCAGGAACCGGGCATTGACCTGTACCACTTGGTGATGGATCTGGTGGCGCGGGGCCTGCAGTTGCCCCTCTTGATTCGCTTTCCCGAGATCGTGGCCGACCGCATGCGGCAAATTTGCGAGAGCTTTCAGCAGGCCATCCAGCGCTTTGGCTACCCCAACGTCTATCGGGGGGTTTACCCCGTCAAGGTGAACCAGCAGCGCCACCTGGTAGAAGAAGTGGTGAAACACGGTCGCGCCTACCACTTTGGCCTGGAGGCGGGATCCAAGCCGGAGCTGTTGATTGCCCTAGCTTTGCTGGATACTCCCGGGGCTTTGCTGATCTGCAACGGCTACAAAGACCGGGATTTTATGGAGACGGCTCTCTTGGCCCAGCGGCTGGGGCGCACACCCATCATCGTTTTGGAGCGGCTGCAAGAGCTGGAGCTGGCGCTGCAGGCTGCCGACCAACTGGGCATTGACCCCATCTTGGGGGTACGGGCCAAGCTCTCCGCCCAGGGCAGTGGACGCTGGGGC
>NZ_JANSHW010000142.1:0-5631 GCF_047461815.1 Synechococcus sp. R6-10 | reverse complement strand
CCAGCGCCGGAATTTCCCCCCCCGTCAGGACAAAATCCCCCAGCGACACTTCACGGGTAGCCAAGTGTTCCCGGATGCGCTCGTCAAAGCCCTCGTACTGGCCACACAGCAGGATCAGTTGCGCTTTCTGGGCCAGCTCCTGCAGCAGCGCCTGGTTCAGCGGTTGCCCCTGGGGCGTCAGCAGAATGATCTCGCAGGGATCCAACCGGGGCAGGGAGGCGACAGCAGCGAAGAAAGGCTCTGGCTTGAGCACCATGCCCACCCCACCCCCGTAGGGCTCATCATCGACACGGCGGTGCTTATCGGTGGCGAAGTCGCGTGGATTGGTGCAGTGGACTTCGGCGATCCCCTGCTGTAGGGCTTTGCCCACCAGCCCAATGCACAGCGGCGTTTCAAAAAATTCGGGGAAAAGGGTAAGGATATCGAACCGCACAGGACTCAGGACGAGGTGCGCAACCGCTCCAAATCCAGGCGCAAGGACTCAATCTGATGGATCAGCTCCATCAACTCAGCCATCTCTTCTCTGGAGATAGCCGGCTTGTTGGGGGAGGAAGCTGGTGTCGGGGGAGCATTCTCGACAGGCGCTTCAGAGTCAGGACTTGCCGAGGGGGCGTTGGCGGCTGGATCCCTGAGACTCTCAACGTAACGAACTGCCTCCTGCTCGATCAACTCTCCCTTTTGCTCCAGCTCCGCCGCCAGTTGTCCCAAGTCCATCGAAAGGCGGTTGAGGTTTTCGGTGCGCTTTTCCGGGTCTTGCAGGATCTCCACCAGAGCGGTGGCCGTGCCGTAAAAAATGTGGCGAGCCCGCGTGAACCAATCTGAAGAGTGAGAACTCATGGCAGCAGAAAGAGGTGGGTTGTGGATTATTCTAGGCGATCCACCCACCGGGATTGACCCAAGCATTGCAGACTGAATACCCAGCGCCGAAGGACAGACTGGGATCCAATTCTCCAAGATCCTAGGGACACTCTCAGTCTTAAGGCAGGGCTCAATCGACAGCGCGGATCTCGCCACTGTTTAGGCGCTCCACAATCGATTCCAGCAGTTCGTGCTCTTCTGGGGAAATTTCTTGATCGGCCATGACGGCACTGAGAATCTGCTGTTGCTCGGCGCGAGTCAAGACTTTGTCCGCCAAAGCCCGGTTGATTAGAGCTCTCAGCTCAGAGGGTTGAGAGGGTTCCACCGTTTTTCTCCTAGCGCTGGAGGGCAAGGGGTCCCATAATGGGGTTCTAGATCCAAGAAGCAATGGACAGCGGCCCACCACCCAGTATACCAGTATAACGGTACGGCTGTGGAAACCCAGGTATCCTCAAAAGACCAGAGATCCCAACCTGTGGGGGTGATTGGCGGCGGGCAGTTGGCGCAGATGTTGGCCTTGGCAGCTCGCCAGATGGGGATCCCGCTGGTGGTGCAGGCTGCTGCTCCCACCGATCCGGCGGTGGCAGTGGCCGATGGGGTGGTTTGGGGATCCGTAGCCGACACCCAGGCCACGGCCCAGTTGTTGGAGCGCTGCCCGGTGGTTACTTTTGAAAACGAGTTTATCCCTCTGCCGGAGCTGAAAAAACTGGATCCGGAGGGATCCCGCTTTCGTCCCAGCCTCAGCACGCTAGAGCCGCTGCTGGACAAGTTGCACCAACGGCAGTTCCTGGCGCGGTTGGGGTTGCCGGTGCCGACTTTCTTCCCGCTGGAGGCGGTGTTGGATTCGGCAGACCTGGCTGGACTGGGCTTTCCGGTGGTGCTCAAGCGACGGCGACAGGGCTACGATGGGCAGGGCACCTGCATCTTGCGCGACCGAGTGGCTTTGCAGCAGGCCCTTAGCCAATCTGAGGGGATCCCGCTATTGCTGGAGGAATGGATCCCGTTTGAGCGGGAGTTGGCGGTGATGGTGGCGCGGGGGCTGAAGGGAGAGATCCGGGTTTATCCGGTGGTGGAAACTGTGCAGATTGAGCAAATCTGCCGCCATGTCCTGGTGCCTGCCCGCATCCCCCCAACCACCGAGGCCGAGATCCGGCGCTTGGCAGCCGATCTGATGGAAAAATTGGGTGCAGTTGGCGTGTTTGGCATCGAGCTGTTCTGGGTGCCGCCGCCCCACCCCAAGGCCGGGATCTGGATCAACGAAATCTCGCCGCGGGTCCACAATTCCGGCCACTACACCCTAGAAGCCTGCCGCACCTCACAATTCGAGCAACACCTGCGGGCCATCCTCGGCCTGCCCTTGGGGGATCCCTCCCTCAAGTGTGCGGGGGCAGTGATGGTGAACCTCTTGGGCTATGAGCATTCCACCGGCGATTACGCAGAAAAGCGGCAGTGCTTAGCGGGGATCCCTCAGGCAGCGGTGCATTGGTACCACAAAACCCCTGCCCGCCCAGGGCGGAAACTGGGCCATGTGACTGTCTGTCTGCCGACCGCTTCTTCCCTACAGCAAGCAGAGACCATTGTTCGCACCCTCGAATCCCTCTGGTACCCCCAGCCATGAGCCAAGCGCAGGATCCCTCATTTTCTCCAGCCACACAAGCCCTGATCCAGGCGATGCAACGGCGGGATGTGCCCGCGGTAGCTCAGCAGGTGAACGGCTTGTCCCCTCAAGAGCGCCCTGCTGTGTTGACCCCTGCCCTCCAATACCTGGCCGAGGTGGATCCCGCCAGCGCCCAGTGGTTTGTTCGCCACCTCATGGCCCCTGCGGTCAAAGCGCAACTGCGAGAAGGGATCCTCAAAGCCGCCCAAGACTACCTACAGGAAGCCGGCTTCACCGAAGGGATCGACTACGAACTCAAGCCTGTTCGCGAAAGCGGTGCGGAGCACCATCCCCAATCGGGGGGCAACATCTTGAGCATCAGCCGCAGAGCCTTGCCCTACGCGGCTCCCGATGACGATCCCTTGGGGCAGTTGTTGTTGGCGGAATTCTGCGAATTGCGGGACTAGGCCACCATGAGCGGTACGAGTTATCGGCTGCAGCTGTTGGACATCACTGCCCTGCCCCAACTGCTGGAGCTGGATCGGCGGTGCTATGGGGGATACTGGGGAGAACAGGGATATCGAGCGGAGCTGGAACGACCCACAAGCACGGTGATTGGGGTAGTGGCGGAACCCGCTGCCGTTGGCGCTTCGTGTGGCTCGGGCCGAGCCGAGTTTCCCCTTCCCTCTCCAAACCCCACTTCGCCGACGCAGACGACAAAAGAGCTGGTGGGCTTCGGCATTCTCTGGCGCATTGAAGAAGAAGCGCATATCATCTCCTTGGCGGTGGATCCCGAGCACCGACGACAGGGCTTGGGCCGGCGGATTCTGGAAGAACTGCTGAACCAAGCGAGAGCAGCAGGCTGCCGCTGGGCCACTCTGGAGGTAAAGGCTTCCAATCAAGCGGCAATCCGCCTGTACGAATCGGCAGGGTTTCAACGGCTGGGACGTCGCAAGGGGTATTACAACGGAGAAGATGCGCTGGTGTATTGGAAGAAACCGATTTAGAAAAGCGTCAATTGTATATAAATTGAAGGGCTGTGAACGTTTTTCGGGATACACCTTAGGCCAGACAGTGAGCAAGCCAATAGGCTAAGCATATCAAGGCTACAGGGGATCCAACCCATTGACCGAGTGTCGATTGCCCGTTTGATTCTTTATATAGGTCATCAAAATGCTCTCATTCTGTGGATGCAAACTGCCCGCTACAGTTCCTCCCAGCAACACTGACTCTAGCCAATGCAGCCGCATCCATCGCACAACAGAGATCCTGACTTAATCTACAAAGCTCCTGCTCGGTGGGGAAAAGCTATAATCTGCGGTATCAACAACTTGAATTCGATCCTTGCCGTTCGATGGCCCATCGGAGCTTTGACTGATGGCTGGAGCCCTTGGGTTAATAGAATGTGAAGTTTTATTTCGAGATCCGACATTTCTGCCTCAATATATATTTTTCATATTCCCCCTTTGGCCAACTTGCCTGAAAAAACACTTCAGGTTAACCTACACTTGTTATCTGTCCATCCTGAGCATTTTCAAGCTGTGAGGATCATTATGGACACCTCTGGAAACACCATTGGAGATGAGGCCATCTCTTTTGTCGTCAGTCTTTGGTCTAGGCTTATCGATTTTATGCCCAATCTCCTTGCGGCGATTGCCATCTTAATTCTGGGTTGGATAGTGGCCACGGCAGTAGCCTTCGGCGTTAGAGGACTGCTCAAAAGGACGCAACTGGACAATCGCTTGGCTGCTTGGGTTTTGGGCCAAAAGCCCGGCGAGAAGCTGCCCCAAACGGAGCGCTGGGTGGCCGCTGCCGTCTACTGGGTGATTCTTGCTTTTGTGTTGGTGGCGGTACTGAATGCCCTGCAGCTTCAAGCTGTCTCCGATCCGCTCAACAGGTTTTTGGGGGAAATCTTCGTTTATCTGCCACGGGTGGGTGGGGCGCTGGTGCTGCTGGCTGTGGGCTGGGTGGTGGCCACTGTTGCTCGGCTGGCGGTCATCCAGGGGCTGCGGCGTTTCAACCTCGATGAGCAGTTGGCCCGGCCTCTGCAACAGGAAAGCACTGCCGGTGAGGCAGGTGCAGAAGGAACCCCAACCGGCCAAGAGGGAGGTACAGAGGTCACCCCTTTCCTGCTGAATGAAACTTTGGGCAATGCCCTTTACTGGCTGATTCTGCTGTTCTTTTTGCCGATCATCCTGGATACCCTGAACCTGCAGGGGCCGCTGCAGCCGGTGCAAAACCTGCTGGATCAGCTGCTGTCGATGGTGCCGCGGATTTTGGGAGCGCTGATCATCGGTGCAGTGGGCTGGTTTTTGGCCCGCATCGTGCGTGGGATCGTCTCCAATTTGTTGGTGGCAGCAGGGGCAAATCGGTTGGGGGCACGCTTTGGCGTTCCCCAGTTGGCCCAGATCGTCGGGACGGTGGTGTATGTCTTGGTGTTGATCCCGGCGGTGATTGCGGCGCTGAATGCCTTGGAAATTCGGGCCATCTCCGATCCGGCGGTGGCGATGCTGGAGCAGGTGTTGCGGGCCATTCCCTTGATCGCGGGATCCGCTCTCATCCTGGCCGTCTTTTACTTGCTAGGGCAGTTTTTGGCCGGCTTAGTCACCCAGTTACTGCAGGCGGTGGGTTTTGACCGTCTGGTCGCGGGGCTGGGCTTGCCCCTGGCCGCTGCTCCTGAGCCTGAAGGGGATCCCGCTGCCAAACGTCGCACTCCCTCCGAGATCGCCGGCTTGGTGGTCTGGGTAGGCGTGGTCTTGTTTGGGGCGGTGCCGGCAGTGGAGTTGCTGCAGTTTGCCGCCCTAACCGACATTGTGCAGGGGCTGTTGCTGATTTCCGGTCGGGTGCTCATCGGCGCCCTGGTGTTTGGGATCGGTCTTTATTTGGCCAATTTGGCCCACTCTATGATCAAGAGCTTGGGTAGCCCTTCCTCAGGGGTACTGGCCCAGGCGGCGCGGGTGGCTATCTTGGTTTTTGTTGGCGCCATGGCCCTGCAGCAGATGGGCGTGGCCACCGACATTGTGGTGTTGGCTTTTGGTCTGGTTCTGGGGGCGATTGCCGTGGCGGTGGCGCTGGCTTTTGGGTTGGGAGGTCGCGATGTAGCTGCCGAGCAGATCCGGCAATGGCTCAAGAGAGAGTGAGAGCAGGTTTTGTAGATATCGCCAAGGGGGACTTTG
>NZ_JANSHW010000141.1:0-18104 GCF_047461815.1 Synechococcus sp. R6-10 | reverse complement strand
AATCCGTACTGAACATATTATACATTATTTTCAGTATAGTTGAGCTTATTATTGACTAGAGTCATGCTCCAGCCTATTCCCAAGTTAGCCATCCAGGCGGCTAGGAAAACTCCATCCACTCCACCAACTGGTTACCCCCATAAGCAAGGGGAGTGTCGAACAAAAACATGCGGGTCAAGGACGTGACCGGTAAGATCCAAGCAGGGATCCCCAAATAAAGAAACGAAGTAGAAACCAACGTGCGACATCAAGTTTTGGGGTTAGGCATTGCGGGGCTGGCGGCAGCGCGACTGTTGCGGGCCCAGGGCTATGAAGTGCTGGTTTGGGATGAGCAAGATTCCCCTCTTCTCAGACAGCGGCAGGCTGAGCTCAATCAGGAAGGGATCCCGGTTCGGCTGGGGCAGCCTTTTCAACTGGCCGAAGGAGTGGAGCAGGTGGTGGTCAGTCCGGGCATTGCCTGGGATCACCCGCTGCTGCAGGAGGTGCGTCAACAGGGAATCCCGGTGGTGGGGGAGGCGGAGCTGGCCTGGATCTATCTTGACCACCTACCCTGGGTGGGGATCACCGGCACCAATGGCAAAAGCACCACCACAGCTCTGGTGGCGGAGATGTTCAAGGCGGCGGGGCTGCAAGGGATCCCCTGCGGCAACATCGGCCTGCCCCTGTCGCAGGTGGCTTTGGAAACGCTCCAGAGAACGCTAGAGCCGGACTGGATCGTGGCGGAGCTGAGCAGCTATCAGTTGGAAGCCAGCAGCCGCCTCATGAGCAGTACTCCTGGAGGGCCGCCGCGCATTGGGGTGTGGACCACCTTCACTCCCGATCACTTAGAACGGCACGGGACGCTGGAGCGCTATGCCAGCTTTAAGGCTCGCCTTTTGGATCGGGCCCAGTGGCGGGTGCTCAACGGCGAGGATCCCTACCTGTGCCGCCGCCGGCAGGACTGGGAAAAGACCTATTGGATCTCCCTTGCTGCCCCGCAACTCTGTTGCGATCAGGATCCCACCGCAACCGTTGACCTGCGGGAAAACCGCCTCTACATCCAGGGGGAGATGGTGGCGGAGCTGGAGGACTTTGCAGAACGCTGCCCTGGCCAACACAATCTGCAAAACCTGCTCTTGGCGGCAGCAGCAGCACGTCTGGCCGGGATCCCCAACGCTGCCATTCAAAAAGCCATCCGATCTTTTGCCGGCATGCCCCATCGGCTGGAGCGGGTGGCGCAAATCCAGGTGGGATCCACCCCTATCCGCTTTGTCAACGACAGCAAGGCCACCAACTACGAGGCCGGCTGGGTGGCGCTCAACGCCCTTTCCCCACCCATTATTCTGATTGCCGGAGGAAGGGCCAAGCAGGGGGATCCCAGTGCCTGGCTGCAGTTGATTCGGGCCAAGGTGGCCCGCGTGGTGCTGATGGGGGAGTCTGCCCCAGCCCTGGCGGAGGCCCTCCAGGGGATCCACTATACTGACGTTGAGCTGGTGCCAACCCTAGATGTAGCGGTGGAAAGAGCCTTTGCAGCGGCTTGTTCCCTTTCGCGTCAAGCTCAGAGCTTGGGGAAGCCCGCTCAACCCATCACCATTTTGCTGTCCCCCGCCTGTGCCAGTTTTGACCAGTACTCCAGCTTTGAACACCGTGGCAACCATTTCCGAGCCTGCTGCCAAGCCCTCCAGGGATCCCTGGAATGCTGAGGCTCGCTGGCTGCGCTGGCTCACCTTGATCTGGCTGGTGCTGGGGCTGCTGATGCTGTTTTCTGCTTCCTACCCGGTGGCTCAGCGGATCACCGGCGATGGCCTCTACTTTTTCAAGCGCCAATTGCTCTGGGCCGGGCTGGGTCTGGGCTGTTTCTGGGCTCTGGTGCAGATCCCGCTGCGGCGCTGGTTCCCCTGGGCCGGGATCCTCTGCTTGGTGGGAGTTGGCCTGGTGTGGGCCACCCAGGTGCCGGGGTTGGGGGTTTCCCGCCTGGAAGCCAGCCGCTGGCTGGATTTGAAGGTGATCCCTGTTATCCAGCCCTCGGAATTGCTCAAGCCCCTGTTGGTCTTGCAGGGATCCTGGATCTTTGGCCGCTGGTTTCACCATCCCCTCTGGTTCCGCGTCCTCTGGGCGGGCATCTTCGCCTTTGCGCTCTTGGGGATCCTCGCCCAGCCCAACCTGGGCACCACGGCCATCTGCGGCCTTACCCTCTGGGTCATGGCTTGGACTGCCGGGATCCCAGCTTTCACCCTTTTGGTTACAGCGGGGCTGGGGATTCTGGCGGCTGTGGTGAGCATTCTCAGCAAAGATTACCAACGACGGCGCATCTTGGCTTTTTTGGATCCCTGGGGTAACGCCCAAGGGGATGGCTACCAGCTGGTGCAAAGCCTGTTGGCCATTGGCTCCGGCGGCCTGTGGGGCAAGGGATATGGCCTCTCCCAGCAAAAGCTGTTCTACCTGCCCATCCAATACACCGACTTCATCTTCTCGGTGTATGCAGAAGAGTTTGGCTTGGCCGGATCCCTGTTCTTTCTGGGGTTGCTGACCTTCTACACTCTGCTGGGCTGGCGGGTGATGGGGCGCTGTCGGGAGTTGACCATTCGCTTAGTAGCCTGCGGCTGCCTGATGTTTCTGGTGGGGCAGTCGCTGATGAACATCGGCGTGGTCACCGGGGTTCTGCCCACCACAGGTGTGCCCCTGCCTTTGTTCAGTCATGGCGGCAGCTCTATTCTGGCAGGGCTGATCACAGCAGGATTGTTGGTGCGGGCAGCCCGCGAAGCAGGGTAAAGTAAGGCTGCATGTTGCCAACCCAGCAAAGGGATCCTTTCACGCAAGCAGCAAACCCAGAGGGCCAGGGATCCCTATTGGATTGGTTAGTCTCTGCTTTAGAGCGGCTTCTTATGCAGCAAAACCAAAGCTGAAGTTGAAACCGAGCCTAGATCCAGCCCATTTCATCCAAAACGAGGGTAGACACCGTCGCGCAACAGGCCACCAACAGCGACACATAAGCCGGCTGACCGTGGGCAATGCAAACACCGGCTGCCACCGAAGCGCCCGTAGCAGCGGAAAAGGTGCGACCTGCCCAATTGCCTTTGGAGGGTTTGTCAGAAGGATTGAATTTGTTAAACATTTTTACAGCAGAAAGAGGATACAAAAGGAATAAACTTCATTAGGAAACGGCCTCAGATTATCACCCCCCGACCTGACTCAAGAAGGATCCAAGGCCATTCTCAATATTTCTTCGCTTAGGCTTCAATCTTTCGTAAAATTGCGCTAAGATGCTCATAGTCACCCCGCAACAGACAGCTCAACTGCCGACCTGCCTGTAAAAGCCAGTTGCGATCCCGGTTCAGGATTCGGTAAGTTTGGCGAATCACGGCAGCCACCAGCTCATCGGTTGGGATCCCGTTGACCCGTAGCAGGGTGCGCAAAAACTCGAAAGAGCGGCAGAACTCCCTCACTTCCGTATCGGAGCAGAGATAAACCGGCTGGTGAATCTGGGGAGGGCGTGGCGGCAAGTACTGATAGACCCGTCCCCCGCTGACAAAGCCGACAATGGCCGCGCGAAAATCGGTGCGCAACATGGCAAAAATCTGGGGCTGTTGCTCCCGCAGCTCCTGAGGGGAGAGGCCCAAAGCCCTGGCGCGATGGACGGTGTCGATGGGGGCGATGGCGGCATAGCAAACCACCCCGTAGATTAGGTTGCCGGTCTCTTCGTCTTGGGAGCGCGTCCAACTGCCGAGAGCAGGCATGGGTGGGAAGGTCAGACGTTCCGGCTCGAAGCACTGGGCCACAAAGGTTGTGGTGTCGGCCTCCACCACTTCTCCAAAAGCAGAGGCTGGCTGGGGAGAGATGGCCTTGGCTCTCATCGCGATCTCAGGCTCCTCAAGGGTTGCTGCTGCAGAGGCCGGCGAAGGGAGGTGGAATTCAGACCCACAGACAAGTCAAGAGAAAATAGAATCTTTCTAGGTTTTAAGACTTGTGAAGATAGGGGCAATCCCCTCGCCCAACCTTTTACCCCTTCTGCAACATTTTTCCCATCCCCGGACGGCAACTCAGCAACTCAACGGCCTATGAGATCCTCATTGCTAAGAAAGTTAGCCGACTCTGGGGATCCCTGCGTAATATATTTTTTCACACGCTCCCGCGCAAATTCGCCATTCTAAATATTAGCCATTCTAAGTATTGAGCAGTTGGCGAGCGGAGGGAGAAACAATGAATGCTCAGCAACGCGGCCAAATCATCGCTTCTGAGTGGATGATCGACAGCCAAAACCCAGTACACTCCATTTCTCGGCTCAAGCGTCGGGCGACCTACTCCGATGTAACCCTCTGGTGGTTGGTGGTGCAACTCAACCTGATGGAACAAAACTCTATCCACACCGATCACCGATAGGATGGACGGCACAAGAACAATCGGCCACAAGAAAATCCCAGCCCAGGGATATCCCGGATCCTAAATCCAATCTTAAAACTTAAAAAAAACAAAAGAAGAGCTGAAAGTTGAGTCGGGTTGCACCTCGAACACCAGCTCTTCTGGACAGAGAAGAAGTAGATAGAGAAAGACCGAACAAAGGGAAGCCGAGCCCTCGACCCCCCTTTAATCCTCCAGAGGCAAAGCCGCCACCTGAGCCGATTGCACTGGCAAGGGGAAGAAAGGCCGCTGCACAATCTCAGTTGCCAACACACTGCGCAACTGGGCAGCTACCGCCACCGTTGTGACATCGTAGGTTTGGGTAGCCAGGCGCGGGTAGAAGCCAATGCCGAGGATCGGCAACAGCAGACAGAGGGCCACCGCCATTTCCCGCGGGCGCATATCCCCCAGGTAATCTTCCAAAACTAGGCCGGGATCCTGAGCCCCGTAGAACACCTGCCGCAGCATGGAGAGCAAGTAAATGGGCGTCAGAATGATGCCCACTGCCGCCAGCAGGGCAATTCCAGCTTTGAAGGTCGGCGCATAGGCATCGCTGGTGGTCAAGCCCAAGAACACCGTCAGCTCACCCACAAATCCACTCATCCCCGGCAGCGCCAAAGAGGCCAGGGATCCCGCCGTAAACAGGGCAAAAGCCTTCGGCATCTGCTTGGCCAACCCTCCCAACTTGTCGAGGGCAAGGGTGTGGGTGCGCTCGTAGGTGATCCCCGTCAGGAAGAACAGAACCGCGGCAATCAGACCGTGGGAGATCATTTGCAGCACTGCCCCATTGATGCCCAGCTCCGTAAAGGCGGAGATCCCGATCAACACAAAGCCCATGTGGGCAATGGACGAATAGGCCAAGCGCCGCTTGAGATGGTTCTGACCAAAGGCCGCCAACGCCCCGTAAATGATGTTCACCACACCCAACACCGCCAGCACAGGGGCGAAGTACACGTGGGCTTCCGACAACATGCCCACATTCATGCGGATCAGGCCATAGCCACCCATCTTGAGCAGAACTCCCGCCAAGATCATGGAAATGGGAGCAGAGGCTTCGCTGTGGGCATCCGGCAGCCAGGTGTGCAGCGGAAAAATCGGCAGCTTCACCCCAAAGGCGATCAGCAAAGCCGCATACACCAACAGCTCCAAGGCCACCGGGTAAGACTTAGCGCTCAGCTCTGCCATCTCCAGGCTAAAGCCCTCGCCATAGAAGGCCATTGCCAGGGATCCCACCAGGATAAAAATAGAGGCGGCAGCGGTGTAGAGGATGAACTTGGTGGCGGCGTACTGGCGCTTCGGCCCACCCCAGATGGAGATGAGCAGATAGACCGGCACCAGCTCAATCTCCCACATCAGGAAGAATAGAAGCATGTCCTGCGCCAGAAATACGCCCACCTGGGCACCGTACATCAGCAGCAGCAAGAAGAAAAACAAACGCGGCTTATGGGTGAGATTCCAAGCCGCCACAATCGACAGGGTTGTGATCAAACCCGACAGCAACACCAGCGGGAAGGAGAGGCCGTCCACCGCCAGCGACCAGTGGAACCCAATTTGGGGCACCCAGGCGTAGCGCTCCGCCAGTTGCAGAGAAAAGTCCTGCAGGTCATAGTGCCGCGCAAAGACATAGACCATCAGGCCCAAATCAAAAGCCCCCACAGCGAGGGCATACCAACGCACCCAACGGCTCTGGGGGATCAAGGGGATCCCAAAGGCTGCCAGCAGAGGCAAGAGCACCAGCACCGACAGCCAGGGAAACTCAAGAGAATTGCTCATGACCGGGAATAAATACTCATGCTCGATACCTCAATGATATGAAGCTGTGTAAACAAATGGGAAGCGATATTTACAAAAAAATCTGCGCAATAGCGCAGATCTCGAGAAGGTTTCTCCAATGCCAATCATCGAGGATCCTCAAGGGATCCGGCGCGATAGCGCTCCGTCGGGTGGATAGGCCGCCCGAGCTGGCCAGGGATCCTCCGGCCAAGCAAGATCTCGGCTCCTGAACTCCCCCGGTACCTGGGGGGGTCTACTCATCTTCGGCAAAGACAAAGCGGTGCAGCTCGTCCAGGGTTGGCTCTGGGCTTTCCAGAGCAAAAAGAACCGCGTCCTCAATCACGGCGCTGACCTCCGCGTGGATGGCTTGGAAGTCTGCCTCGGTCATTAGGTTGTGCTCCAGGGCATAGCGTTCCAGTTGCTTGATGGGATCCCGCTGCCGCCAGAACTCTTTTTCCTCAGGACTGCGCAGCTCGTCAGGGTCGGCCAGAGAATGGCCCCGGAAACGATAGGTGATGCACTCCAGCAAGGTGGGGCCTTCTCCGGCACGGGCGCGGGCGATGGCCTGTTGGGCGGCCTCTCGCACTGCTAGCACATCCATCCCATCCACCTGGTAGCCGGGCATGCCAAAAGCCGGGCCTTTGCGGTAAATATCGGTGTCGGAAGTGGCGCGTTCATGGGCCATGCCAATAGCCCAGAAGTTATTTTCCACCACATAGACGATGGGCAACTTCCAGAGGGCGGCCATGTTGAGGCACTCGTAAAACTGGCCGTTGTTGCAGGCTCCATCCCCAAAGAAGCAGGCGGTTACCTGGTCAGTGCCCCGGTATTTGGCAGAAAAAGCAGCCCCCGTCGCCACTGGGATCCCTTCGGCCACAAAGGCATAGCCCCCCAAGAAATTGTGCTCCGCCGAGAAGAGGTGCATGGAACCACCCCGACCCTTGCTGCAGCCGGTGGCCTTGCCGAACAACTCTGCCATGACCGCCCGCGGCGGGATCCCGGTGCTGAGGGCATGCACATGATCGCGGTAGGTGCTGCACACGTAGTCGGTGGGCTTGAGCGCCTTGATCACCCCCGTAGAGACGGCCTCTTGGCCGTTGTACAGATGCACAAAGCCGAACATCTTGCCCTTGTAGTACATTTCGGCGCACTTGTCTTCAAACAGACGGCCCAGCACCATGTCTTCATAAAGAAGACGAGCCTCTTCGGCAGAAATGCGAGCAGTTGTGGAGCGCGAAGTAAGTTCTTGAACCATGCTGCGGTGCAACGAATCAGAGGTATCTTAGGCGGTCAGCAGTGAGCTTTGCGGTTTGCCCATTATCTCATGCTCCAGTCTGTCTGCCACCTTACCTGGAAATCCCATCCTGCAGGGCCGAAAGCGGTTGTTTCGAGGCCAAGGGAGTTAAACTGAAAGGCTAGGGCAAGAGGCGTTTCCATTGCAGCAGCCGCATCAGGACTCCGTCCCGCAAACGCGAATCTTGAACACCAGAGGGGGGGTTTCTTCTGCTCTCGGCTTGGACGTCGATCTGCTGGAGCCGGGGGCAAGAGGTATTTGGCCAGCCAACGTGACGGGGTGCGCCCATGGGAGCCCGTTGGGTTAGCGGTTTTGCGGCGGTGTTGTTTGCGTTGGCGGTCACCCTGCTAGGGGGCTGGTATTTTACTGCAGCCATTGGGCTAATCATTTTTTTGGCCCAGTTGGAGTTTTTTCGCTTGGTGCAAGCCAAAGGCAATGCGCCGGCCATGCGCACCACCATGTTTTCCAGCCAGGTGCTGGTGATTTTGCAGCAGGTGAGGCCGGAGTGGACCAGCCCTGCCTTTATCGTGGCGGGATCGATCATCTGTTTTTATTTGCTCTTTAAGCCCAAGGTGGCCACCATTGCCGATATTGCCACCTCGATTTTGGGGTTGTTCTACTGTGCGTTGCTGCCCAGCTTCTGGATTCGGGTCAGGGCCTTGTCTTTTGCGCAAGGGCTGGGCGAAGGGCTATGGATTACGCTGTTGGCCATTGGCTGCGTGATCGCCGCAGATGTAGGGGCCTACCTGTGTGGTCGGGCCTTTGGGCGCACCAAGCTCTCCATCCTCAGCCCGAAAAAGACGGTGGAAGGGGCGGTAGCCGGGATTGCCGCCAGCATGACCCTTGCGGTGGTTGGAGCCTATTACCTGGGCTGGCCGTGGAGCTGGTTGAGTGGGGGCATTCTGGGGTTTTTGATTGGGTTAACCAGCCTGCTGGGAGATCTCACAGAATCTCTGATGAAACGGGATGCAGGGGTGAAAGATTCCGGGGATCTGATCCCAGGCCACGGCGGCATCTTGGATCGGGGAGATAGCTATGTGTTCACCGCGCCACTGGTGTTTTACTTCATGGAATGGCTCAACGCTTACTCTGGGCTCTAGAGCCATCTCGTAAGCCTGCCAAAACCCAAGAACGCACACCAGCTACGGGTGCAGGGGATCCTCAATTCAAAATGGCTTGGCAGTCGGGACTCTCTAAAAACACCTCTCGCGAAATGGAGTCTCCGAAGTATCCCAGAGGCGTGACCACTATTCTTGGCTGCTTCAGGCGAAACTCAGTCTCGTCGTAAACCACCAGTTGGCTGATACCGAAAATGGGATCTGCCGCCACCTGGAGAATACGGGCCTTCCGCTGGATAACTTGGGGGGTCTCTACCTCCAGTTCAGAAGGGGTCAGGGGGCGATCCAAACCGAAGAATAGCCGTCCACTTCGACCCACATAAATCTCCTCTGAGTCATCGAACTTCTCTGTACCCACAAAGCAAAAGCTATAGGTGGTGTATGGGATGAAATACAGGCCTACCAACTGGGATTGGCTATTAGACTGAGAGGGGGTTCGCTCGAAGTACGAAAGCAACAAATCTGCTAACAACTGGGGCGCGGATTGGTTATCAGACTGAGAGTAGGTGTAGGAACCCAAACTCAAGCAAGCCTCAAAACCTACCAAAGAGCCTAGATGAGATACCCCCTGACAAATCAGGATGTCACCATCTAAGCTCTCCTGGTCCTGTTGCGCCAAGGCAGGGATCCCAGGGGATAGAGCCATCAGAGCCATCAGGACCGTTGCCGTCAATGATCTGGACATAACGCAGTACCCAAACGCTGAGGATGGCAGTACCCTAGCTCGGAATCCCTCTCTAGCTGTGTGATCGGGGTCAAGACCGATGGGCCGCCCTATCCCGAAGAGCAGAGAGCTAGACTGCTACTCTATAAGGTGATCCGTCCTTCTCAGCCGTTGGCCTATCCTCCCTATGACTGCTGCAATTTCCTCCGCCAACCTGCCCAGCCAGTACAACCCCTTCGAGACCGAGCCGAAGTGGCAGCGCTTTTGGGAGGAGAAGGGCTTTTACGTGGCGGATCCCAAGGCGCCGGGAGAGGCCTTTAGCATGGTGCTGCCCCCGCCCAATGTGACGGGCAACCTGCACATGGGCCATGCTTTTGCCTTTACCCTGCCGGATGTGGTGACGCGCTACAAGCGGATGCGCGGCTACAACGTGCTCTGGCTCCCCGGCACGGATCATGCCAGCATCGCCGTGCACACCATCCTGGAAAACCAACTGCGCCAAGAGGGCAAGACCCGCTTCGATCTGGGCCGCGAGGCTTTTCTGGAGCGAGCTTGGGCTTGGAAGGAGCAGTCGCAGGGAGCTATCAAGAGCCAATTGCGGCGGCTGGGTCTCTCGCTGGACTGGACGCGGGATCGCTTTACCCTCGACGAGGGGCTGAGCCGGGCGGTAACCGAGGCGTTTGTGCGGCTATACGAGGCGGGGTTGATTTACCGGGGCGAGTATTTGGTGAACTGGTGCCCGGCCACCCAGTCGGCGGTGTCAGACATTGAGCTAGACGACAAAGAGGTCAAGGGCCACCTCTGGCATTTCCGCTATCCCTTGGCCGAGGATCCCGGCCAGTATCTGGTGGTGGCCACTACCCGGCCCGAGACCATGCTGGGGGATACGGCGGTGGCGGTGAACCCCCAAGACGAGCGCTATTGCCATCTCATCGGCCAGTTCATTCGCCTGCCCATTAAAAATCGCCTCATCCCCATCATTGCGGATGAGTATGTGGATCCCTCCTTTGGCTCCGGGTGTGTGAAAATTACCCCGGCCCACGACCCCAACGACTTTGAAATCGGCAAACGGCACCAATTGCCCTTCATCAACATCCTCAACAAAGACGGCACCCTCAACGAAAACGGGGATCCTTTCACCGGCCTAGATCGCTTTGTGGCCCGAGAAAAGGTGGTGCAGTGGTTTGCCGAACATGGCCTGCTGGAGAAGGTGGAGGACTACACCCACACCGTTCCCCACAGCGACCGGGGCGGCGTGCCCATCGAGCCTCTGCTTTCCATTCAGTGGTTTTGCGATGTCTCGGGGATGGGGGCCCGCTGCTTAGAAGAAGAATACCAACGGAATAGCCCCCGCTTTATCCCCGAGCGCTGGGCCAAGGTTTACACCGGCTGGCTGGAAAAGCTACGCCCCTGGTGCATTTCTCGGCAATTGTGGTGGGGCCACCAGATCCCAGCTTGGTACCCGGTGATCGACGGCCAGATCCCTGAGGATCCCCAAGCTTTTGTGGTGGCCCGCAACGGCGAGGAAGCGCTGCTCAAGGCCCGGGAAAAGTTTGGCCCAGAAGTCGAGCGGGTGGAACAGGATCCGGATGTGTTGGATACCTGGTTTAGCTCTGCCCTGTGGCCCTTTTCAACCCTGGGTTGGCCAGAAGAAACCGAGGACTTCAAGCGCTACTATCCCAACTCCCTGATGTCCACGGGGTTTGACATCATTTTCTTCTGGGTGGCCCGCATGACGATGATGGGATCCCAATTTACCGGCCAGATCCCCTTCAAAGATGTGTACATCAATGGCCTGGTGCGGGATGAGCACGGGGCGAAAATGTCCAAAACCAAGGGAAATGGCATCGATCCCCTGGAGCTGCTGGACAAATACGGCACCGACGCCCTGCGCTATGCCCTGGTCAAAGAGGTGGTGGGGGCAGGGCAGGATATCCGCCTGGCCTACGACCGCAAGACGGGGGAGAGCGCCAGCGTAGAGGCCGCCCGCAACTTTGCCAATAAGATCTGGAACGCCTCCCGCTTTGTGTTGATGAACTTGGAGGGGCAAACCCCTGCCCAACTGGGATCCCCTGCCCCCGAAGCGCTGGAGCTGGCCGATCGCTGGATCCTGTCGCGGCTGCACTCCACGGCCACCCAAGTTATCGCCGAGCTGGAAGCCTATGGCCTGGGCGAGGGGGCGCGCCTGCTCTACTCTCTCATTTGGGATGACTTTTGCGACTGGTACATCGAGCTGGTCAAGCCCCGGCTGCGGGGAGAAGACCTGGCTTCCAAACGCGCAGCGCAGCAGGTGCTGGCCACCGTTTTGGAAACCATTCTCAAGCTGCTGCACCCCTGGATGCCCCACATCACCGAGGAGATCTGGCAGCTGCTCACCCAGGCCAACCAAACCACCTCTATCTCCGTGCAGCCCTATCCCACCCCAGATCCCAGTTGGATCGACCCTCAACTGGAGCGGGAGTTTGGCTTGGTGATCCAAACCATTACCAGCCTGCGCAACCTGCGGGCAGAAACCGGCCTCAAGCCCCATCAGACCATCAGGGCCCTTTTGCTCACTACCGATCCCGCCGAGCAGCGGATCCTGACGGCTGCCCAAGCTTATATCCGGGATCTGGTTAAGGCCGAGGCTTTGGAGATTACGGGATCCCTGGCCACGGAGCCCAAACAGGTGGCGGCTGCAGTGGTGGGCACGGTGCAGGTGCTGATGCCCTTGGCGGGATTGGTGGATGTGGAAGCGCTGCGGGCCAAGCTGCAAAAAGACCTGGCCAAGCTGGAAAAAGAGGCCCAAGGGATCCGCGCCCGCTTGGAGAACCCCAATTTTCTCAACCGGGCCAACCCTGAGGTGGTGCAAGCCAGTCAGGAACAACTGGCAGAGCTGGAAGCCCAGATGAGGTTACTGGGATCCAGGCTGGAGAAGCTGGGCTGAGATGGCATCAGCGCAGGCAGAGCGGCGGGGTGATGAAGGCAATCTTCCCAGGATTTGGAAAAATCGGAGTGGCGAGCCCCTACTTCTGTGCTAGGATAGGGGAGGAGATCGTTGTCGGTTGTAGTGCTCGTTTCTTCTGGTCTTGACGGATTTTCACGTTTTGTATTGGCAGACGGCTCTCCGAACATCTCACCCTTTGTTACTCTCTCTTTCGGAGATCGTCTATGTCGATTTATGTTGGCAACCTTTCCTTTAAGGTGACAGAAGCGGATTTGACCGCTGTTTTTGCTGAGTACGGTTCTGTGAAGCGGGTGCAAATCCCCACTGACCGCGAGACAGGCCGCATTCGGGGCTTCGGGTTTGTGGAAATGAGCTCTGAAGCAGAGGAGCAAGCCGCCATTGCTGCGCTGGATGGGGCGGAATGGATGGGGCGCGACCTCAAGGTGAACAAAGCTCGCCCGCGAGAAGAACGCCCCACCTCAGGTTTCCGCTCTGGTAACGCGAACAGTGGCGGCGAGCGGCGGCGGAGTTTTCAATCTCGCTATTGAAACGCCTGCTGAGGCTTCCCGGTAGCTGGCCAGGGGGCACCTAGGCGCGAGCCGGTCTTGGGCTACGATTCCGGGATCCAGCTGTTTCTCTAGCCTGCTTCCATTGTTCCAACAGGGGAGTTGATGAGGGATCCCGATCAACTCCTCTTACTCTTAAGATTCTTCCTTAGATTCTTCCTTGCTCCCTGAGAGAGGAAAATAAAACGCTTGGCTTGGGTTACGGCGAGTTCGGGGATCCCTCTGGCCAAGGATCTGTCAGGTCGGCGGTCAAGGGGTCCCAGTCCCATCCCCAATCGCGGGCAATGGCCTGAGTAATCCCCAGTTGCCCGTGGCCAGGGTAGCGGGCCAGGGCTACCACCAGATCAACAAGCTGCTCACCGGCAGGGATCCGGCCAAAGATGTGCAGCCCATCGCGAATCTGGGATTCTTTTAGCTCGCAAAGATAGCCATCCAGGCGATTCCAATCTTCTTCTTTTTCCAGGTTGAACTGTTGGTCTAGATGCTCTGCTCGAACCAGCTCCTGAATCTGGGCGCGAATCAGGGGACAACGACTGGGATCCAACTGTTGGGCCTGCACGTACTCATCCATCAGCCGTTCCAAATCCGCCAGGGGGCCGTACAGCTCGGCGCGGGTAAGGGGCGGGGTGAGGTGGTCGATAATCACTGCCTGGGCTCGCCGCTTGGCCTGGGATCCCTCTCCTGGGTCGTTGACGATGAAGGGGTAGAAGTGGGGCATTGGCCCCAGAGCAACCTCCGGGTAGCAGATGGCGGAAAGAGCGGATCCCTTGCCGGGCAGCCATTCCAAGTTGCCGTGCTTGCCCACATGCACCACCGCTTGAACGGCGAAGACCTGCCGCAGCCACAGGTAAAAAGCCAGGTACTCATGGGGGGGCACCAGATCCGGGGCATGGTAGTTCAAGGACGGATCCCGGTCATAGCCTCGCGGGGGCTGAATGCCTACAAACACCTGCCCTAACTGCAGTCCCACCACGGGAATATCTCGAGAGGGCGGATCCCCCCACTGCCGGACGAGGTCGGTCTGGATGGGCTCAGGCAAGCGGGCAAACCACTCTCGATAAAGGGCAGCAGAAAGCCATTGGCGAGCGGGGCGCAGGGATCCCAAGGGGTCGTAGGTCTGGCCTTCGGTTAGCCAATGGATGAGTTCATCTCCAGTCTGGGGCAGGGGATCTACTGAGTAGCCAGCTCCCGCCAAAGCTTTGAGAATTTCCACACAACTGGCAGGGGTATCCAGACCCACCCCATTGGCCAGTCGCCCGTCCCGACTGGGGTAGTTGGCCAGGATCAAAGCCAGTCGCCGCTGGGAAGGGGGGGTACGCCGCAATTTCACCCAGTTGGCCGCCAAATCGGCTACAAACTCCACCCGATCCGGCACAGCCACGTAGGCCACCACCTCCGTTTGCAAGTGGGGATCCCGCTGTTGAACCGCCTTGAAGGAAACGGCGCGGCTGATGATGCGCCCATCCACCTCCGGCAAAGCCACATTCATGGCCAGATCCCGCGCTCCCAATCCCCGCGTGGAGTCCTCCCAGCTCTGGCGGGATCCGCTGCTAAGGATTACCTGCAAAACGGGCACATCCAACTCCTGCCACAGCCTCACGTCGGGCTGGTGGCTGTCCAACCGCGCCAGCGAAAAACTGGTGGTGTTGAGCAACAGGTCAATCTGGCCGCCGAAGTGATCCCGAATGGCCTGGGGCAAGTCGGGATCTTGAAGGCTGTAGGTGTAAAGGCACAGAGGCTGCAGCCCCCGCTCCACCAAGGCTTTTGCCAATTGATCCACCGGCTCTGTATTCCCCGCCAGAACATGGGCCCGGTAGAGTAAGATCCCCACCTTGGGAGCTTGGGGATCCGTCGGCGAGGCTACGGGAGGTTGGTAGATCCCAAGACGAGGCAACCCTTGTGGATCCGGCGCCGAATATTGGCCCCCTAGGAACTCCCCAGCCAGCAACAGCAGACAGGCAGCCACATTCTCCGCTCCCCCCTCCAGCCAGTACCGCCACACCCGATCCGCCACCGCCAGGGGCACAGTGGAATGGCTCACCAAATCCCAGTCGGGGCGATCGTCCCCAGGAATGACGATCAGGGTGGATCCCTCCTCGGCGGCCACCTGCTTGGCTACCTCCAGGCCATAGCTCCAGTAGGCCCTTCCCCCCAACAGGCGAAGGAGCACCACCTGCGCCCGCCGCAGCACCCTCTCGGCATAGTCATCCAGGCTTAGGGGCTGTTGCAACTGCAACAAATTGGCCGCCCGCACCGCCGGAAAATCGCCGGGCAACAGGCGCAGGGCTGCGCTCAAGGCCGTGAGATCCGTATCGGCTGCCGAAAGGATAACGATGGGAGCGGGATCCTGCTCCAAGAAAATGACGCCGGATTGGGAAGGATCCCATCCCCCTGGCAAAGCAGCTATTCGGTGCATGGCCGCTCTCCCAAGGGAAGGAAGCTCAGGCTTAGCGACTGTACTTGAAGCACAGAAGCACCCCAGCTCCCAGCGCTCAACTGGTCAGGAAGGGCTCCCGTAGTGGTTCCCGCTACCCAAGCATTGCCCTGTCCAAAGTGCTCCGCACCGCTGGCGCGAAAGTGCTCCGCACCGCTGGCGCGATCGACAGCAATAGAGTCAGCCACCTCATTCGCAGGAGTTCCGAACTGGCGAGCCCACTCGATTGAATGCGAACCGTAGGCTCTCAGAAGAATTGAACTGGCAAAAAAAGTTAAAGCACTTGCGAAAACTACCCTGCCCACCCTTTTTTTCATATCCTTCAAGTCCCCCCTTGCCGACTAGGGCAGCACCGCCTAGAGCCTAGCATGGGGCAGCTTTCTGCTGGCTACTGGGGTGTTGAGCTGCCGCAGAGGGATCCCGCCCTGGCAAAGCCTCAGCCTAACGAGCGTATTTGAGTACCAAGACATCTTTCATGCCCGCAAGGACTCCGTCCCGCTGACGCGAAAGGACTCCGTCCCGCTGACGCGATCGGGGTTGGTCAGGAAAGGCTCCCCGAGTTACCCCCGCCACCCAAAGATTTCCCCTTCTATCCGAAGCAAGAGAACCGATCCATTGACATTCTCTCCCGCCTAAAGGCGAGGGATTCTTTCCCGGTTTGTGAAACGACTTTCACTTGCCGGGCTACATTGGGCGTGAGGCCAATACCTCAACCCAATGGGGGATGCCATCACCCCAACTACTGGGACATCGAACTGCCCCAGATACTTCCGTCTCAAATTCACTGCACCCACACCGTCGCGGTGAAACCTAAAGCCATAGGCTCGGCAATGATACTCCCTACCACTGGGCTTGTGGAGCATGTTGCAGCGCGGGCACTTCTGCGAGGTGTACCGCTCCTCTTGCAACACCACCCGCATCCCCAACTGCTCTGCCTTGTAGGTGAGCATCCGCCGCACCTGTCCCGACAGCATTTGGTGGATTTTCTGGTTGGCTGCCTTGTTGTACTGGGCCGACCGCCGGATATCCCGGATGTCCCCAATCACAACCGTCTGCACGCCTCTTGCTTGGAGCGTGGAGACCAACCTGGTCGTCTGCTTGTGGAGAATGTCCGCCATCTGCTTTGCCAGCCTAGCTAACTGACGCTGCTTAGAACGAACTAACCGCTTCCACCGCCGTGAGTCTCTCTTCTTGCGAGCCATTAGCCTGGAGAGCTTGCCCTTCAGCTTGTTCTGGTAACGCCTTTGGGAACGCAGCAACCGCCCGTTGGCTATGAAAGTTTCCTTCCCATCGTGGGCAACGGCCAGATGCACTTCTCCCAAATCCACCCCTGCCACTTCCCCGGCCTTTGGTGTTTCCTCTTCTTTCCTCTCCGCCTGCCGTTTGCTGGGGTCGTAGCAGGCCCGCAGCTCGTACTGCTTGCCGTCCCAGCCGATTTCTACTTGGACTGGAGTCTCCCACGCCCAAGAAATGACCACAGGCGGGTTGGTCTTGCCGTTGGAAAGAACTAACTTCCCACCCCGAACCCTAATGGCAGAGGACTTCCAGATGACCTTGAAGTAGCGCCGCCGTCTTTTGGGGGGCTTGGCGGTGGGGTCGCTGTTGCGGCGGCTGCGCCAGGATTTCAGGGCAGCACAGAAGCTCTGCACTACGGCGTCAGCACTGTGGGCATGGAGCTCATTTTCTGGGCTGTTGGGGAACCAGCGCATTAAGCTTGCGGGTTTCAACCACAAACCTTTTTTACGGACTACCCGCCAAAAGGAAACGAGGGTTTGGGAATACAGCTGGCCTGCTGCCAAAGCCAACTGGTGCAACTGTGGGGAAGTTCCTAACTTGAGCCTGCGGACGCGATACACTTACTTTCACCGGTGCCCCAACTAAGACAGACTATAGCGCTCTGCGCCGCCGCAGGCGTCCGCGAAAGCGTCACGTAGCGATGAAGTAAAAGCTGCCCTTAAGGGCAGGGCTTGCAACCCAGTTTTCTTGGTCAGGGGTTCTAAACTGGTGGCTCCAGAGTTCATTGCCGATGGCATCGTAAAGGCGCACAAAGGCATCGCTAGGCAACTGACCCGGTCTGCTCGGGAAGAGTTCCACTCGCCGCAGGCACCCAAAAGAGCTGAGCTGGCAAAAGCCAGCCCTAAAGAGACGACTCTCTCCAGCGGTCGCTCCCTGTTCATATGCCCACGGCACCCTGACGGGAAAGGACTCCGTCCCGCTACCGCGTTCGCGTTAGCGTCGCGTAGCGACAACGGCGCTTCTTGACAAGGGGGCACCGCCTAGAAGTTAGCACGGGATAACTGACGGGATAACTGACGGGATAACTGTTGGATGATTCTCCAACGGCAGGACTGTCCTCTGGCTGGGAACCTTCCTTTAGGCGACTTGGGGTACGGGCTCAGGGTTGGGCAGCAGGCCAGCTAGGCGCGGGGAAAAACGCAGTGCTGCCTGCACAAAGGCTTGAAACAGACGGAAGTGCTCGGCTTCTTCAAAGGTGAACTCGGGGTGCCACTGCACGGCAACAGCCCAGGGGTGGGTTTCGTGTTCAATGGCCTCGATCAGCTCATCTCGAGAACGGGCAGCCAAACGCCAACCTGAGGGCACATCGCGGATGGCCTGATGGTGCCAAGAGACCACAGAGATTTCTTCTGCGCCGACGATTTGGTGTAGCCGTGTGGAGCGGATCAGGCTGACATTGTGGCGAATGGGCTTGCGATCAGCGGGGTTGAAGTGATCCAGCTCGTCGTACACATCAGGCACATGGGGGATCAGCTTGCCGCCACTGACCACATTTAACAATTGCATCCCCCGGCAAATGCCTAAAACAGGGATCCCCTGGGCCAGCACGGCCTGAGCCAAGGCCACCTCAAATCGATCCCGCTCCGCGTTCACATAGCGCACCTGGGGATGTTGCGGATCCTCTCCATAGGTGCTGGGGCAGAGGTCGCCGCCACC